>JAJYMU010000258.1 GCA_021786655.1 Bacteroidota bacterium | reverse complement strand
GCTACCGTCATCAAACATTATAAAATAACCGAGACCATTGCCGGGATCAACCGCTGAGCCGTCCGGTCTGTACAGTTTGAAATAAACTTGATAAAGATCAGACAAACCGTTCGGATCGGAAGCTTTCACGCTGATTAGAAATGAACCGCCGCGATTAACCGAAGCCGGTAAACCTACATCGGAAATAACCGGCGGAAGATTATTTTGATTATTGTCGTATGTAAAGAGAGCCGAACCAACCTTAGCGGTATTGTTGGGGGATTTATTTATATTATTCTCAACAAAGTATTCAATTTGATACTTGCCGCTAGGATTAGATTTGCTCATATAAAATTTGGCCGAGTAAGTTTTCAAATCTCGTTGCCAACTGAATGGGATCATATCGTAAACAAACTGAAATGATGCGCTCGGATTAATAATAATCTGCCCGTCAAGTGAGCTAATCTTGCACCAAACGCTATTTACAGATTCATTGTTAGCCAACCATATAGTAGTTGTAACCGAAGAATCGCTCTTCGAATAAGTTACCGAAACTGGCGCTTCAATTTTCTCAACCGAGTAATCAACAATTTGGGAATCGACAACACCGCTCGGAATTTTGTCGCAGCTTGAAAATACAAATGCAGCGATAATCAAAAATGAAATAAAAAGGAATTTAGGTTTTCGTCGAAGCATTAAAGTGCTAAACTTAACCGGATTAAAACGAAAGAAATTGATATGTGATAAAATGGAAAATATCATAAAGAAATTGCTGCCCGACTTTTTTCGTTGATAAATGTAGCAATGTTCTCTATAACTTTTCCCGATTTTTTGTGCACAAATTAATGGATGTTCAAATCAATAAGCAAGCATAAATTTTTAACACCGTTTAGAACGAGATTATGAACGGCGACGGTGAAAACGAAATTATGAAAATCAGAATGGCGATATAGCCGATAATTTTCCTACCGAGTCCCAATTCTTCAAACTGATAAACCGGCGGATGCTTAACTCTGATAAAGAAATAAAGTACAACCGCCCAAAGCAGCCACCCGCTCCATCCGATGTTTAGATTCAAGTTCAAAAAAGAATCTAAAATGCCGACAGTTCCTAAAATCAAAAGCAGAATCATCGAGACGCTTGCAATCGCTTCATGTTTCTTTTCACCGAACATACTATAAATCACATGTCCGCCGTCAAGTTGTCCGACGGGAATCAAATTCATCGATGTAACAAATAAACCGAACCATCCGACACAAAGATACGGGTAGTGATAAATCTCGGACATTGGCGGCACAAATTCATGCGCGTTAGTGAACAGATGCTGAAGAATTGAATAAAGAATTGTTCCGCCGAACTCCAAACCAATTGCGCCTTTGCCGTATGTTGGAGAAAAATAATCCGGATGAATGGCAAGCAAATAGTCTATCGACGGTAGATGAGTAAATCCGTAAATGAGCACTATGAGACACGCAACAAAACCGCTTAACGGTCCAGCAACACCGATATCAAACATTGCTTTGTTATTTGGGATCGGTGATTTTGTTTTGATAACTGCGCCCATTGTTCCGAAATTGAAAAACCCGGAGATTGGCGGAAACGGAATAAAATACGGCAGTGTTGCTTTCACTTTATGGAAGAGCGCTGCAAAGTAATGACCGAATTCATGAACACCCAAAATAAAAAGTATGGATGCAGCGTACGGTATTCCTCTTTGCAAATCACTCACCTCGTACGGTCCGCCTTTCCCAGACGTCCAGTCCACACCGGCGATAACAGTCGTTACAAACGTTACGGCAAAGAGAGCAATGTGAAGCAGATAATTGTTTTTCGATTTCTTGCGTGAAAAAACGTTCGAGAATTTATTAAAAAAGTTTTCCGACATTCTACAAGTCCAAATTTATACCGAGGGCAGTGTATTCTTTGTTCTTATCGAAATATTCACCGTGAATACTTTTGCCCGAGTAGTAGTTTAAAAGTAAGCTGATTCCTTTTGAATCGGCATTGCCGAATTTTATTCCAGCGCTGATTGAATTGCATGCCGTGTATTTATCAAGATGAATTAGTTTTAAATCGTAACCGATGAACGGTGTCAGATGGTCGCCTAAAAGATCTTTAGCATAGTAATCGAACCCAATTTGAAAATTATCTTTCTTAATCGTTGCGGGATCAACATGAAAAAGGTAAGCGCCGCCGGCATAAACACGGAGACACTGAAACTCATAAAAGCCAAGCAGCTCAAAAAACTCCCGGCTGTAAACCCGGGGGTTAAGTCCGTCTCTCCATGTTTGGGCAACGCCGTCGTAGTGTCCATCAACAAAATGCGCGCTGATGTGGCTGATACGACCACGGAAACCAAATGAGTAATCACTGACTACTTTTTTGTAGCTGAAATTTACTCCGAACAAATAGTCAACAGCGTCTACCGGGAAATGAAAATTCTGCTCGCCTCTTAAAAGCGTAAATGTGAACAGATCTGCGCCGAGAGAATAAGTATCTCCGTGACCATTCGTAAGTCTTGCAATGTCCATCGAGTTGCCGATATTCAATTCCAGTTCATTTTTACTGAGTTGAAAAATCGATCCGAGTTTTGGTTCCAGCGTATTTGCCGCAAACGGTTTTATGTTTATGTCATCAGGGAATAAATCAATCCGGCTTTGAGCATTTATGTTGATGAGTGAAAATAAAAATATTACAACAGAGAGAGTTCTTTTCATAAGTCCTTCATGATGATTAGAAAGTTCGTCCCTTCCACTTTACCTTTTTGTTAGGCAGCACAATAAATGGAAGCAGAATAACGTAGAAAACAAAATAAATTTCGAACGCCAGAAAGTGAGTGAACTTCAATTTCAAATTCAACTTATTAAAAATCGGTTTTACAAAAAAATAATCCACACCAAATTTGAAGATGGACAGATACAACGCAACCGATGTGAAAAGAAACGGCGTTAATAAAACTGCCACGCTGGATAAATATCCCCATACCAAAACCATGTAACCGATGAAGTCGCTTTCTTTGCCGCCTACGCCCCATCGTTTCTTCTGCCAGAACAAAGTTTTCCAATCGGGACAAGCTTTTGACGTTACCAGACCTTCGCCATCAAGCGGATAAATTATTTTATACTTTTTCAGATCATGAATTGCCATCAGCAACTTAAAATCTTCGGTAACTGAAAACGGGAGACTTTCGTAGCCGCCAACCGCCAGATATGCGCTTCGTCTGTAGGACATGTTATTTCCAATGCAGCTCAGCGGCTTGCCAAGATTGATTGATCCGGCCGCAACCGTTAGAAGATAAACAAAATCGATTGCCTGCATTCCTTCGAATGCGGAACTATCATATTGTGTGGTGAATCCGCCGACGAATCCGACATCGTCTTGGTAATACGACGCCAAAGTTTTTGCCCATGTCGGCGATACGATACAATCGGCATCGGTGGTTAACAGAACTTCGCCTTGGGAAATTTTTATTGCGTTTGCGAGCGCATTCGTTTTTCCTTTAAGATGTCCGATTGATTCACCGGGAACGACCGTCTTAAACTTCGGCTTATTTTTTATAAACGATTCGATCAGGTTGCCGGTGGAATCCGTTGAATGATCGTTTACAATTATGATTTCAATTTTGTCTTCGGGATAAATCAAGTTGTTCAGCGAGGTCATGCAGTCAATAATATTATCTTCTTCATTTCGGGCAGCTACAACGACGGAAATGAAGGGCAGATTTTCATCATCCAGCTTTTTATATTTTTTGCCGACTCCAACCGTGAAAATTATCAGCTCCAGAAAATAGAGCGAGACGGCGATTACAAAAATAATTTCGAACATTTATCAAACACTTTCATATTGAG
>JAJYMU010000057.1 GCA_021786655.1 Bacteroidota bacterium | reverse complement strand
GACCTCTGCATTTGTTGTTAAGTCGCAAACTACTATTAATGATTTTTCTGTTGCAGATCTTTTTGGCGACGGACAAAATTACATCTTAATGGGAAACGGAAATTCTCTCGAAGCTTATAACCTTAACGGCGTGAAAGCAGATAATTTCCCATTCACAGAAACTAACGGTGAGAACTTTGTTGGTACTCCACTCGTAATTGATTTGCTTCTCGATGGGCATCCGGATGTAATTTCATATACGGATCATGGGAATATTTACGCTTACAATCCTTCAAACGGAAAAGTAGTTGAAGGTTTTCCAATATCGACTGGAATAGCATTAGCTGCTGCGCCGATTTTGTTCGGAAAAGAATTGCCCACCATGGGACCAGTTCCGGTTTACAAACCTTATCTTGCAGCATTCGATAAGTCGGATAAGCTTTACGTTTGGAATGTAGCTGATTCACAAAATAAAATTTTTTGGTCA
This sequence comes from Bacteroidota bacterium, assembly GCA_021786655.1. Lineage (GTDB taxonomy): Bacteria > Bacteroidota > Ignavibacteria > Ignavibacteriales > Melioribacteraceae > Fen-1258. The sequence goes on along the minus strand of JAJYMU010000057.1, from coordinate 3,366 downwards.
GGTCCCTTCGGTAATTCTATGAATACTTCTTTTGCTGCGGCACCATCTACTTTGCAAAAAGTAACTGATTTTTTCCCGGTAAACAAAGCTTACAATTGGCCGAATCCGGTTTACGGCGGCGATACACAAATCCGTTATTACGTGAATGAGAACTCTGATGTGAACATTAAGATTTTCGATTTGGCGGGAGAGTTAGTTGCCGAACTCAACAGCAAAGCTACCGGCGGAATGGATAATGAAACAACTTGGAACGTGAACAATATTCAAAGCGGCATTTACTATGCACGACTCGAGCTAAAAGGCGCGAGCGGTGCGACGGCGAACAAAATAATTAAGATTGCCGTAATCAAATAAATTTTCTAATCTATCTTTCAACCTGATGAAAAAATTCTTTTTGCTATTTCTTTTTCTGCCGATAATTGTTTCGGCTCAGTTCGATGAATATCATCCCGATGATCTATGGCTGACTATCAAAGGTAAACATGTCTTCGTGCATTATCATCCCGAAGCGGAACGCACTGCAAGAACCGTTTTGAAAATTGCCGAGGAAGTGTGGGGACCGATTACATCATTGTACGATTACGAACCGGACCCGGTTCATTTCGTAATTAAAGACATCGACGATTACTCGAACGGCGCCACATATTTTTTCGATAACAAAATTGAAATCTGGGCGTCGGCGCTCGATTACGATTTGCGCGGCGCGCATAACTGGCTTCGCAACGTTATCTCTCACGAGTTCACGCACATGGTGCAGATTCAATCCGCTATGAAACTTGGAAGAAGTATTCCCGCCATATACTTGCAATTTCTAAATTACGAAGACAAGCGCCGTCCGGACATTCTCTACGGCTTTCCAAATTTTATCGGTTCGTATCCGATTGCAACAATTAACGTTCCGGCATGGTTTGCCGAAGGAACCGCTCAGTACATGCGCAAAGATTTTGATTACGATAATTGGGATACGCACCGCGACATGATTCTTCGCTGCTACGCTCTCGATAACAAAATGCTGACATGGAATCAGATGGGTGTGTTCGACAAAACTAGTCTTGGCAACGAATCCGTTTACAATTCCGGTTTCGCGTTAACACGATACATTTCTCAAAAGTACGGCGAAGAAAAACTGAAAGAGATTTCGTACAAACTCGGCAAGCTCACCAATTTTACGATTGATGCCGCGTTCAAAGATGTGCTTGGCAAAGACGGCAACCAGGTCTACGACGAATGGAGTTCGTTTTTAAAAGCCGATTACAAGAAGAGAATCAAAGACGTTCTCGATAACCGCGTTGAAGGAAAAATTATTTCTGGCGAAGGATTCGGAAATTTCTACCCGACATTTTCACCAGACGGCAAGAAAATACTTTTCATCTCGAACAAGGATAACGATTACTTCATGTTCTCCGGCATATTCGAGTTGAACCTCGAAACGAACAAAGAACGCCAGCTTGTTAGCAGCGTCCGTTCGTCCGTTTCATATCTGCCGGGACAAAATAAAATTTTGTACGCCAAGCTAAGCCAAGACAATCCTAAGATGGCAGACATTCACGATCTCTATATTTACGATATCGACAAAGACCAGGAACAGAGAATTACTTTCGGTTTGCGCGCAAACAACCCAAGCATTTCGAAAGATGGGAACAAAATTGTTTTCCTTTTTCAGAAGGACGGCTCGACAAACATTGGAACCGTAAATGCGGACGGAAAAGAATTCAAACGTCTGACGTTTTTCAACAACGGCGAACAAGTTTTCAATCCGAAATTTTCTCCCGACGGCAAATATGTTGTGTTCGGTTTTTCATTCGCCAATTCGAGAGAGGTTGCAAAAGTTGATACGAGCGGAAGCGGGTTTGATCTGCTGATTAAGAATGGTTCTGATAACCGCGACCCGGTATTCGACGCCGAAGGAAATTTAATATACTGTTCCGATCAAACCGGAATTTCGAATATCTACCGTTACAATTTTGCAACGAAAGAATCGAAGCAACTGACCAACGTTGTCGGCGGCGCGTACATGCCGAGCGTTGATCAAAACGGAAATATTATTTATGCTGGCTACAACTCGAGCGGATTCAAAATATTTTATATAGATCAGTCGGAACAGAGCAAAGTCGATCCGTCAAAAAAATATGTCTGGACAAAAAATCCTCCTCTTGGAGAAGACAAACCGAAAGGGGACTTGGTAAAATTTAATCTCAACGCGTTGCGCAACTACAATGATTTTGACGTTCCCGATTACACGCCTCAAAAATACACAGGCGCTTTTTCACGATTGACGATTGTGCCTTTCATACGTTACGATAATTACAACACTTCAAATTCCGGATTGGATAAAATAAAACCGGGCATTTATTTCACATCGAGCGACATGCTGAACCGGTACAGCATCTTCGGCGGAGGCGCAATCAACAAAAGATTGGAGCGCGATCTGTTCCTCAGTTTCGATTACCGCGACAAACTTCCGCTGCTTTTTAGTCTTGGATTAAAACCGGAAATAGGATTGGAACTGTACAGCATCAGCAGAAAAACGAATACGCCGTTGATTTTCGATCCGCTTGATCCCACACAAAACACCAACACGGATGTAACGTACAATCTTTTTGAAGTTGATTTCATCGCGCGTCACAAAATAATTAACGACGCTAACAAGCTTGAGATGAGATTCATTTACAGCAGCTATACGGCAACACTTGGAAGTTTTATTTTTCCGAACACGGCTCTTCTTTATCCAACAACGGACGACACTTACTTGATCGGAAGAGATTTCCAAGTAAAGTACAATCATGAAGGTATTAAGCCGACGACTGATTCGGATATCAATCCGGTCGGAAGAAAAGTTGAAGTAAAATATGACTATGAATCCAACCGTTACAACCCCGACGGGAATTATGAAGTGAGTGACGGCTACCTTGTGCCTATTTATCAAAATTTTGATTTCAGCCGGCTTGAAGTTAATTGGAAGGAATACATTCAAGTTTTCAAAGACAACACGCTCAATTTCCAGTTGCGTATCGCGGGTATTCTCGGCAAGACTGTCCCGGACTTTTTTGATTTTTATCTCGGCGGTTTGATCGGTATGAAAAGTTATCCGTTCTATTCGGTCAGCGGAAACAAACTCGGCTGGCTCAATGTTACATACCGTTTCCCGCTCTTCAAAGACATTGATACGAGAATCGGGCAGATATATTTGGACAAAGTTTATTTCTCCGTTTACGGCGATCTCGGCAACGCATGGAACGGAAACATGCCGTCTATTTCAAATTTCAAGAAAGGTGTCGGAGCGGAAGTTAGAATAAAAATGAATTCGTTCTATCTTTTCCCGACGAGCGTATTTTTCAACGCCGCATATTCGTTCGATAAATTTTC
>JAJYMU010000243.1 GCA_021786655.1 Bacteroidota bacterium | reverse complement strand
GGTTTTATTGCTGAGTTGAAAGAAGGAACCGTTAGTTTAGAGACTCGAAAGAAATTGGCGTACGATGCATTCAGCTACACTTCATACTACGATACATTGATTGCAAATTATTTTGAGAAAGAATTTGAGCAGCCTGCAAAGGCAATTAGATTGAATTATAAAAGCTCTTTTGGATTGCGTTACGGCGAGAACCCGCATCAGAAAGCATACTTGTTCGGCGACTTTGATAATTATTTTGATATACTGCACGGCAAAGAATTATCATACAACAATCTGGTTGACTTAACCGCCGCAGTTGAACTTGTTAACGATATCGATGAAACTGCTGCCGTAATAATCAAACATACAAATCCTTGCGGCGCTGCAACCGGAGAAAATATTTACGAAGCTTACCTTCGTGCTCTTTCGTGCGATCCGGTTTCAGCGTACGGAGGAATTGTCGCTCTCAACAGAGAAGTTGACGAAAAATTAGCAGAAAAATTGAACGAGATTTTTCTCGAGATAGTTTGCGCTCCCGCATATAGCAACGGTGCGCTTGAACTTTTGAAAACAAAAAAGAACCGGAGAATTGTTCGGCAAAAGAAATCGCCGGATGCCGATCAGTTACAGATAAAAACCATACCCGGCGGCGTGTTGGTGCAGGAAAAAGATAATTCGAAAATTGATTCTTCTTCATTAAAGCTTGTTACGAAAAAGAAATGTACCGATAATGAAATTGAAGATTTGAAATTTGCGTGGGTAATTTGCAAGCACACAAAATCCAATGCAATCGTTTACGTGAAAAATAAAAAAGCTGTCGGTGTCGGCGCCGGACAAATGTCTAGAGTTGATTCGGCGAAAATTGCAGTTTCCAAAGCAAAACAGTTTGGCCACGATATCAATGGAGCGGTTGCCGCTTCAGATGCTTTCTTCCCGTTTCCAGACGCGCTTCTTGAAATTATATCTAACGGAATTACTGCTGTCGTTCAACCCGGCGGTTCTGTACGCGACGATGAAGTTATTGCCGCGGCTAATGAGAAAAATATTTCTATGGTATTTACCGGAATCAGAAATTTTAAACACTAAGAGGAATTATGGGAATTCTGGATTTTTTTTCGACCGATGTTGCTATTGATCTTGGAACGGCTAACACTCTAATTTACATCAAGGGCAGAGGCATTGTTCTTAACGAACCCTCCATTGTTGCATTCGACAGAAATACAAAAAAAATTATCGAGCTTGGAAATAAAGCAAAGGAAATGCAAGGCAGAGAGCATCGTGAAATACGTGTTACGCGACCGATGCGCGACGGCGTGATTGCAGATTTTGAAATTGCCGAAGGAATGATAAGAGCCTTCATCAAAAAAGTTACTCCGAATTCCGTTGCGAGCAAAAGAATTGTCATAGCAGTGCCGAGCGGTGTTACAGAAGTTGAAAAAAGAGCTGTGAGAGACGCAGCAGAACATGCCGGCGCAAAAGAAGTTCATCTAATTGCCGAACCGATGTCTGCCGCAATAGGAATCGGTATTGATGTAGAAGCTCCGGTTGGAAATATGATTATCGATATCGGCGGCGGCACAACAGAAATTGCTGTGATCGCTCTTGCGGGAATTGTGAACGAAGAATCGATACGAATTGCCGGCGATGAAATGAATAATGCCATCATGCAATTCTTCAAAAAGAATTATAACCTGTTAATTGGTGAAAGAACTGCCGAAGCTATTAAATGTGAAGTAGGCAGCGCTGTTCCGCTAAAAGAAGAGGTAACAATTCAAGTAAAAGGACGCGACCTTGTCGGCGGAATTCCGAAAACTTCGGAAGTCAGCTCGGTTGAAATTCGCGAAGCGCTCAATGAAAACATTTCTCAAATTGTTGAATCGGTTAAACAAACTTTGGAAAGAACTCCGCCGGAATTATCAGCAGATATTTTAGACCGCGGCGTTATGCTCACCGGAGGCGGCGCACTGCTTAAAGGTCTGGATGAACGAATCAGAATGGAAACCAATCTGCCGGTTCATGTTGCCGATGATCCTTTAACGGCGGTTGTAAGAGGCGCAGGTAAATGTATTGAAAATCTCAACAAGTATTCCAAGGTATTTATTCGAAAAAGAACATACTGATGTTAAACTTAATTAGAAGATTCGTCGGCAATTTTAAAGAATATGTTTTATTTGTAGTACTATCTGTCATTAGTCTCTCCATTTTATCTGCCAACGAGAAACCACAGGCGAAACATCTAAAGACATTTGCAATTGCCAGCTTTGCCGTTTTGAATCAGCTTGCAAATTCTTTCACATCAATTTTCCAACCCAATCCATCGGTTGAAGAATTGAAAGCCGAAAATGCCCGATTGATGCTTGAACTGAACAAGTTAAGACAATACGGTTTGGAAAATGAAGAACTCCGTTCGATGATTTCTTTCAAGGATACAAGCAAATTCCCGTTAGTACCGGCAAAAGTTATTTCGAAACTTGTCGCCAAGACCGAAGGTAATTTTATTATCAACGTTGGTGCTAATGAACAGATCCAAAAAGGAATGCCGGTTATTACCTCTCAAGGTTTAGTTGGAATTGCATCGGAAGTGTCTGGGAATTTTACTTTGGTGAAGACACTTACAAACAGCATGCTCAGTATTGCGGTTACAATTCAGCGGATAAATGTTCAAGGAATATTAAACTACGATGGAACGAATCTCATTATTAAAAATGTTCCAACTACTTATGATGTGCAGATTGGCGATAGAGTCGAAACTTCGGATTTCAGTTCGTTGTTCCCGCCGTCTGTGCCGGTTGGTGTGATTCAGAAAAAAGAATCAAATGTTTACGGGCTGCTTCATAATCTGGTTATTAAACCGTTTGCCGATATTGCCGCCGTGAATAATGTTTTTGTGATAAAAGTTGTTCCTAGTAAAGAAATCAATAACCTCGAAATGAATTTGATGAAGTGACGACTCATGTTGAATAATTATCTAAAACCGGTTTTGTATTTTATTCCGCTCGCTGTAATTCAGCTTGTTTTGGTACCGTTGATTTCCATAGATAATGTCGCGCCGAATTTTATTTTAATACTGGTTGTTTATTATACGCTTCGCAACGGACAGATTTTCGGTATGCTGCTTGGTTTCGGACTCGGGTTCATTTTCGATTTGATTTCCGGCGGCTTGTTAGGTGCGTTCATGTTTTCGTTTACTATTTCTGCTTTTGTAACCGGTTTCTTTTATAATGAAAATAAATTCGACACAAATCTTGCGTCATATTTCTTTCTGGTGATTCTTTTCGTTTCCAGTTTTGTCTGTCTGTTCATCTTCGGCTCAATTTCAAACTCCAGCACGAACATCGGTTTTCTCTTTCTCATAGTTGAAGAAGGAATTTTGCCGGCAATTTATACTACGTTATTTGGGATACCATTGGTTGTGTTCAGTTCTAAGAAAGGACTGCAATGAACGATACGATTTTTGGTTCGGTATTTCGGAAGAGAATTTTTTTCTTGATGGTAGTTGGTTTTTTCGCTGCGTGCGTGATGCAATTATTCAATATGCAGATCATCGAGCATCCTATTTATTCCGAGAAGTCGGACGAAAACAGTGTTAAGCCGATTCATCAAATGGCGCCACGCGGAATTTTTTACGACCGCAATCATAAAGTGCTCGTTGGCAACAAACCGTCGTTTACTCTGCGCATCATACCGGCAGAGTATGATAAGAAACTAACTCCGTATCTCGAAGCGATACTCGGAGTCGATCCCGGCTACATTGACCGCATTCTAAAGCAAAACGAAACCTATTCGAAATACATACCGAGAAAAATTGCGAAAGATGTCAGCTTCAAAGTAATTGCCTGGTACGAAGAAAATTCTGCCAAACTTCCCGGCG
>JAJYMU010000241.1 GCA_021786655.1 Bacteroidota bacterium | reverse complement strand
TGAAATTCCGGAAAGCAACGCATTGTAAAGTGTACGTTCCATTACATCAAGATATTTTGCATCGCCGCTTAGAAGAAACATGCGGTGATTCCAAAACACATTTGCGATCGATGCACACGTTTCGTTGTACGCGCTCGCGTTAGGCAGATCGTAATTCGGTCCGAATCCTTCCCATGAACCGGTCGCACCGACACCGCCCGTTAAATATAATTTCTTACCGTTCTCGTTGTTCCAAATTTTATCCAGCGCATTCAAGTATGCTTGATCTCCGGCGAGAGCCGCAACATCTGCCATTGCGGAATACATGTAACCGGCTCTGACTGCATGACCGACAGTTTCATCCTGATAGATAACCGGTTTATGGTCTTGGTTATATTCGCCCCAAGATTTTCTCCCGCCTGCCGGCGAGGCAGGTCCATTCAGATAATGACCGCGCATATCGAGAAAGAATTTTGCAAGTTTCAAATATTTTTCCTCACCGGTTAGTCGGTAAAGTTTTACCAATCCGATTTCAATTTCCTGATGACCCGTTGGCAGTTCAAGTTTTCCCGGTCCGAAAACACTGTTAACAAGCTCGGCACTTTTCAACGCAACGTTCAAAAGAGTTTTTTTGTGTGTTGCCATATAATGCGCAACAGCGGCTTCATAAAGATGACCGAGATTGTAAAGCTCATGACTCCATTGTTCATTCATCCATCGTTGCGATCCGGTTACTTTTTCAAATTTTTTTGAACCCATTGTTCGTACGGTATATAAGTAACCATCCTTTTCCTGGGCGGCAGCGATAAGCGAAATGATTTTATCAACACGTTCTTCCAATTCTTTATCCGGCTTAAGCATCAATGCATACGATGCGCCTTCAATTACTTTATATACGTCGGAATCATCAAAATAATATTTGCTGCAGAAGTCGCTGTGCTGAAGTCCGGCTGCAATTTCAAAATTTTTAACACGACCGGTCTTATCCAAAAGTTTCAGCGCGTAAGGGATCGTAACGGTACGGTTGGTTTCCATTCTGTTATACCAGAATCCGTCTTTTATATGAACTTCGGTGAATGGAACCGGCTGAATGGGATAATCTTTTTTTGTCTGTGCGGCAAGTAGAATTGAGATCGACATGAGAAAAAGAAAAAGCTTTTTCATCATTATCCTCTAAAAGGTTGGGCTTAAATTACATTAAGGAAGGATTAATTTCTATTGTTTCGAGATGTTATAGAGATTGTATTTATTAATGGAAATAGGGGACGCGAAGCCCCGCATTTTAATTTTTATTTTTTTAACAATTCATCAATTGATTCTTGAAGCAACTTATCGAAGCCGGCCGGATCTTCCAGCATTATAAAATGCCCGATACCTTTCATGGTTTTGAGCTCAAATGATTTTGTGAGTGCGGCATTGTCTTTAACTTTTATCGGGTAACGATCATTGTTGATCGATATAAATGGAACACTAATTTGCTTCAGCGATGGAAGAGCATTGTAAGTAAATAGATTCAATATAACATTCGTCGCAATTTCCGGTGGAGCCGAAGACATGTCTTTGACAACTCTGTTTACTAAAACTGTGTCGGAGCTTGGAACAAACATCGCTTTCACAAATCCGCTTGTCTGCTTAACAAAATTTTCTTTAAACGGTTTTAGAAATTCTTCTGCTTGAGCTTTTTCCATTGTTTGAGCCAGGTCTTGATATGTGTCTGCGCCGATTATTCCGATAACCTTACTTTTCAGAATTACCGCCGCTTCAATAACCGCAGCTCCGCCCATCGAGTGTCCGACCAAAATTATTTTTTTCAATTTCAGTTTATTCACCACTGCGGCAATATCGGCGCCGAATAACTGCATCGTATAATTTTTTCTGTTATGTCCCGATTCACCGTGACCGGCAAGATCGAGCGTTACAACTTTGTACTTGGGAGAAAATGTTTTTACCTGTTCATCCCAATACGATTGATTGCAGCTCCAGCCGTGAACGAACACGAGCGCCGGTTCGCCGCTGCCATGCACTTTATATGCAATCTCAACACCGTCTTTGGATTTAACTTTTTCAACTTTAGCGAAATATGTGTTGTTAAAACCTAGGGATATAAGGACTACTACGCTTATCGAAAACAAAAATTTTCTATTCATATTATCTCCAGATGCTTTTTACTGATTTTTACGCCGCCAAATTTACATCAAAGAATCGAAACTGAACAATCAAAAGAGAAAGGAAAGCCCAACCAAAACTTTTACGAACGAATAACTCGTTTTGTAGCCGGTAATCCCATAAGTTTTTTTATCATCGCTGTAACTATAAGAAGTATAACCAAGTTCTGTGCGCAATAGAATATTTTCTGTTAAAAAATTTTTGAACCCGATGCCAAGATTTAAAATCCGACTGTTCTTGTCGGCACCTTCTTTATAAATTAAGTTGTTGGGCGGCAGAACCGGAACCCCGTTAGAAGTTCCATAACCAGCCCTAATAAAGACTGCGGATTTACTTTCCGGGAGAAGATAAGTATAAGAAAGATTGCCAATAATAGAGTAGATAAGATCACTATTAGATTCGCCCCAAAAATATGAGAACTGAAACTCCGGTTCTATTGAGAATCCTTTTGCAACATAGAAACCAATATTGCCTCCCAAATCAATTACGTTAATTGAAGATTTTGAAGTTGCCTCATGTGGATTGGGATACGAATAACTATAGGTCGTTTCATAAGTAGTACGAGCATACCCGCCAAGAAATGATATTTCTACATCGCCGGAAGAAAACGGTTTTCGTACAGACGATGAATCGCTGACAGATGAATTAGTTTGAGCAAACATAATGGTAGAAAGTAAAAACAAAATTAGAAGTTTCATTAATACCCCGAAGGAATGGTTGAAAGGTTGTTATTTAATCCGCCTTCGCGTTCGCTACGGCGGACGAGAAGGTTAGGTATAATTCCTCGCAGCTTGCTGCGGATTTGTGTCCAGTTCGCCGCAGCGAATTGCTCTGGAGTACATACTCTTGATTGACGCTAAATTAATTTCGTTATAATCGAACTTAAAATCCATCCCGTTTTGTTTCTCTTAGCTTGTGGGATAGATTAATTAGGAAAAATCAACCCGCCGGATTTTTTGCCTTGAGAGTGTATTCTTATTAAGCATTCACTTGTGGATTATTTTTTGTCGTTCTCCTTCATTAAAATTACAGCCGGTACTTTTACGTCTTCAACCAGCTTGTTGAATTTTGGTATGTCGTTAGCAACCACTTCTTTTAACTTATTTAATTGTTCATCGATCTTGCCGACAAGTTCGTTCTTCACTGCAATCGCTTGGTCAGTCGGCTTGAAACTACCGCTAGCTGCATCGGAATTGAGAGATGAAAGTTTATTATTCAATCTGATCGGAAAATTCAGCGGATCTTGCGAACTCTTGTTTTTAGTTTGATACAAAGTTTCTTCAATCGAAGTTATTTTCTTATCAATTTCATCGCTGAGTTTTTTTACATCTTCCGCGTTCTTCTGTTCCTTAACTCTCTCGTTAATATCCTTCAGCTGCTTTCTAATATTTCTAATTTGTTTGATCGCTCTGTGAGTTTCTGTCAATTTATCGCGCACGGAAATCAAAAAGTCGAACTGCTCTTTCAAATCCTGTTGAGATGCAGACGACCTGGGATCTTTAACAATTGTGAATGGAACAACAACGCTGTCTTTTCCATCAACTAAAACCGCTTTGTAATCTCCGGGAATTGCAATTGGTCCCGTCAATCCGCCGCCGCTCCATAATATCATCCCGTCAAATTTTTCAGCATCGGGGTAATGCATGTTCCAGATAAATCTGTTCGAACCTTTTTTGATCGGAAGTTTTTCGTTTTTCTCTTTTGATTTCGGTTTATAGTTTTTAATTACTTTGCCATCCGCTTCACAAATTTTCAGTTCAACGGAACCGCTATCCGGCATTTCCTTGAAATAATAATTTAGAATTACACCGCTCTGCAAATTCTTTCCGGCGGTTAATCCGCCGCCCCAGCCGCCACCGCCCATGCGGAATGTCGGTCTCGGTTGATAAAGCCAGAAGTTTTTGTTTCCAACATCGTTGTTCAATTGACGTAACGGGGAAATGTCATCCATAATCCAGAACGATCTTCCTTGCGTTGCAACTATTAAATCTTCATTCTTGATTGCTAGGTCTGTAATCGGAACGACTGGAAGATTTTGTTGGAACGTCTGCCAATTTTCTCCGTCGTTGAATGAAACGTACATTCCTTCTTCGGTTCCGGCAAAGAGCAAACCTTTACGCTTGTCATCGGCACGTATCACGCGTGTAAAATGTTTCTCATCAATCCCATTTACAATTTTCTTCCACGTTTTTCCGAAATCAGTTGTCTTGAGAAGGTACGATTTATAATCGTCCGACTTGTATCTGGTTGCGGCAACATAAAGTCCCCCTTCAACAAAAGGATTTGCTTCGATGCTGTTTATCTGTGCCCACTCCGGTAATAAATTTTTCGGCGGCGTAACATTCTGCCAAGATTTTCCGCCGTCGGTCGTAACGTAAATCAATCCGTCATCGGAACCGGTCCAAATAATTCCTTTTTTCAACGGATTTTCCGCCATCGAAAAAATTGTGCAGTAGTATTCAACACCGGTATTGTCTTTCGTTATAGGTCCGCCGGTTGATTGTTCTTTTGTGGTGTCGTTACGTGTTAAGTCTCCGCTGATAGGCTCCCAAGTTTGCCCGCCGTTTGTTGTCTTGAACAAAACATTTCCCCCGGCATAAAGTGTGTTGGGATCGTGTTTAGAAAACATCAACGGAAAATTCCATTGGAAGCGGTACTTCATATCTTTGTCGCCGTGACCAATCGGGTTATCAGGCCAGACATTAACAGTGCGTCTTTCGTGGGTACGATGATTCAACATTCCGATGAAGCCGCCGTAATTTCCGCCGTAAACAATATCATTATCTTTCGGATCGGCAGTTACCCAGCCGCTTTCAAATCCGGCAGTTGGTTCCCAATCTTTCTCGCCGATACTTCCTCCGTCAGTTCGATGAAGAATCCTTACAGTGCTGTTGTCTTGTTGAGCGCCGTAAATTCTATACGGAAAATGATCGTCGGTCGTTACTCTGTAAAATTGCGCTGTGGGCTGATTGTAATACGTACTCCAACTTTTCCCGCCGTCAACGGTAATCTGCGCGCCGCCGTCATCAGCAATTATCATTATCTCTGTGTTGTCGGGATTAATCCATAGATCGTGATGATCTCCGTGCGGCGTTCCAATTTCTTCAAAACTTTTTCCGTCGTCTTTCGAACGCCAGAACTCGACGTTCAAAACATAAACTTTGTCTTTGTCTTTCGGATCAGCGTATATGCGTGAGTAGTACCAAGCGCGCTGACGAAGATTTCTGTCTTCATTTATTTTTGTCCACGACTCACCGCCATTATCCGAACGGAAAACACCGCCTTCGTTTGATTCAACTATTGCATAGACTCGTTGAGGATCAGCTTTCGAAACAGTAACGCCGATTATTCCAATTATTCCTTTCGGCATTCCTTTATTGTTGGAAATATTTTTCCACGTGTCGCCGCCATCGGTAGATTTCCAAAGCGCCGAACCTTCTCCGCCGCTTTCCAAACTGTACGGTGTTCTTATCACGCGCCACGTTGATGCGAAAAGTATTCTGGAATTTGTCGGGTCCATTGTTAAATCAATTGCGCCGGATTGGTCGTTGGAGAAAAGAATTCGCTGCCATGTTTTGCCGCCGTCTTTAGATCGATAAACTCCGCGATCGGAACTCGGTCCCCATAAATGACCGAGACAAGCGGCGTAAACCAAATCCGGATTCTTCGGATCGATTACAATTCTAGTTATGTGACGCGAGTCTTCGAGTCCGACATGTTTCCATGTTTTACCCGCGTCGTCGCTCTTCCACATTCCGTTTCCGCTCGAAACATTTCCGCGCACAGTTTCTTCACCGGTTCCAACATAAATAATATTAGGGTCCCATGAGCTCACCGCAATTGATCCGATTGATCCGCCGAAGAATTTATCCGAAATATTTTTCCATGTTGTCCCGGCATTTTCGCTTTTCCAAACTCCGCCGCCTGTAGCGCCGAAATAGAAGAGCGCTTGATTCGATGGTACGCCAACAACAGCGCATGATCTTCCGCCGCGGAACGGACCGATATTTCTATAATCCAATCCGCTGAAATAAGATGTGTCTATTACTTGCGAATAAATAGTTGCAGCAAGAAAAAGATTAATCAAAAGCATTTTGGCAATTTTCATTGCATTTCCTTTTAGTGTGAAAACTTTTACTAGAATTTATCTGAAATGAATTCTTAATTCAATGCCAGGATGAAATAAAATTGGATAGTGGAAGTGAAAGTTTGACTTGTTTAGCGTGTGCTTAACAGAAAATCTTTGAAAGTCTCAAACTTGCTGTCAAGGATGATCGAATGTTTTTTCATCTTTATGCATTCAGCAAGTCGTTCGGGCATTTCTATTTCACGGTTGATTGTGTTTTCCACTACACCCTTAAACTTTGCCGGATGCGCGGTTTCAACTACGATTGCATCGTAATCTTTTTTGTTCTGCAGCGACAAATATTTTTTCATGGCATGATAACCAACGGAACCATGCGGATCGATAACGTAACCGAATTTATCGTACACTTCTTTTATTCCGCTTACCGTTTCATCGTCATTAAAACTGAACGAGGCGATCTCGCTTTTCATTTCTTCTAAATCATCGCCGAATAAACTTCTTACCCGTTCAAGGTTACTCGGATTGCCGACATCCATTGCGTTGGAGTATGTCTGAACCGATTTTCGCGGTTCGAACTTGCCGGAGGAAAGATACTTCGTGAACACGTCGTTCGAATTTGTTGCAGCGATAAATTTTGCGATCGGCAGACCCATGTGCTTTGCGATCAATCCCGCGGTGATATTTCCGAGATTGCCCGAAGGAACCGACACGATAATTTCTTTGCCGGAGGATTTCAACTGCTTCACCGCATTTATATAATAGAATGATTGCGGAATGAGCCGCGCAATGTTAATCGAGTTTGCTGAGCTAAGATTTAATTTCTCTTTCAAATCGTCATCGGTGAACGCGGATTTAACCAGATGCTGACAATCGTCAAACGTTCCGTGTATTTCCAGCGCGACAATATTTTTATCGAGAGTGGTCAATTGTTTCTCTTGTATCGCACTCACTTTTCCGCTCGGATACAAAAGGAAAACTTTAATTCCTTCAACTCCGTAAAATCCGTGTGCAACTGCACTACCCGTATCGCCGGACGTTGCGACGAGAATTACCAGCTCGCGGTTATCATCTTTAACAAAATGCTCCATCGTTCTTGCCATGAACTGCGCGCCGAAATCTTTGAACGCAAGAGTCGGTCCATGGAAAAGTTCGAGCACATGCATTTGATCGTTCAGATTGACAAGCGGAGCGGGAAAGTTTATGGAACGTTGTATGATTTCTTGAAGCTTCGGCTCGCTAATCTCGTCGCCGATAAACAGTTTTGCGGTTTGATAACCGATTTCTTGAAATGAAATCGAGTGAAGACTTTCCCAAAAAGATTTTGGAAACGAAGGAATTTCTTCCGGAAGGAATAGTCCGCCGTCTGAAGCGAGACCGTGCATCACCGCATCTCTAAAAGAAACAAAACTATTTCTGTCTCGGGTGCTGAAGTACTTCATACTAACCGATTATTTTGGGACCGACTGTGTTGATCGGTGAAACGTACACAATATTTTTCTTCACACGTTCCGATGAAACTTTCTTCATTGCTTTTCCGATTTCAATTCCTTTTTCATACGAAGTACTGAATGCAAATATTGCCGGACCGGAACCTGAAATACTGCAGCCGATCGAACCGGCATTCATTGCAGCTTCTTTTATTTCGTAAAAACCGGGAATCAATTGCGCGCGCGCCGGTTCCGCAATCACGTCTTTCAACGAGCGTTTGATTAAACCGTAATCGCCTTTCATCAAACCGGCAATTAGACCGGCGGCGTTTCCGCTTTGAGCAATGATGTCTTTCAAAGAATAATTCTGCTTGATCAATTTTCTCGCTTCGGATGTTTTGATCTCGAACTGCGGATGTAAAATTGTGCAGTGAAGTTTCTTCGGCGGCTCGATCTGAATTATGTCGGTCGGATTGTAACCGCGAATCAAAATGAATCCGCCGTAAAGACACGGCGCAACATTATCCGCATGAATGCAACCGGAAGCGACTTCTTCGCCGAGCAATGCGAATTCCATTAAATCTTTTTTGCTGAAAGGACGATCCAATAATTCGTTCAATGCAAACGGCGCCGCAACCGCACTTGCCGCGCTTGAACCGAGCCCGCTTCCCGAAATCATTTTTTTTCTGATCTCCAGTTCAACGCCAATGTTCATTTCCAATTTCGCAAGCATGTGTGAAAGCGCAACGGTAGCAGTATTTTTCTTAACGTTGAGCGGCAGACCCTTTTTATCGCCGGTAATTTTCTTGATTCTGATTCCGGGCTTGCTCTTAATTCTCACAACCATTTCTTCAACAGCTATGTCGAGCGCGAATCCCATTATGTCGAATCCGGGTCCGACGTTGGACACGGTAGCCGGCGCGGTAACTTTTATACTTTTATCACCCATAGATTAATCCAGATAACCTTTTGCTTTCATCAATTCTGCAATTAAAATTGTTCCGCCCGTAGCGCCACGCACGGTGTTGTGAGAGAGAACAACAAACTTGTAATCGAAGAGCGGACATTCGCGGAGACGACCAACCGAAACAGCCATACCGTTTCCCAAATTTCTGTGAAGTTTCGGCTGCGGATATTTTTCTCCTTCCAAATAAATTATTGGCTGTGCCGGCGCAAATGGCAAATTAAGTTTCTGCGGCTCACCGGAAAAGTTATTCCATGCTTCGATAATTTCTTCTTTCGAAACTTTCTTTTTCAATTTTACTTGAACGACTTCCATATGCCCATCGATAACACTGACGCGGTTGCATTGCGCGCTTACTGTTATGTGAGCATATTCAACTTTGCCGCCACTCAGCGATCCGAGGATTTTTCTCGGTTCCTTTTCCATTTTTTCTTCTTCACCGCCGATGAAAGGTATTACGTTATCAATAATATCCATGCTGGGGACGCCGGGATAACCGCCGCCGGAAATTGCCTGCATTGTTACAACATTCACGGATTCGATTCCGAATTTATCGGCAAGCGGTTTGAGCGCCATTACCAAACCAATCGTTGAGCAGTTTGGGTTGGTTACAATTGCTCCTTTACCAAACTTCTGAACCTTCACTAGTTCGAGATGATCGGAATTAATCTCCGGCACCATCAACGGAACGTCGTCATCAAAACGGTGGTTGCGCGCGTTCGAAATAACAATGTAGCCTGCTTTCGCAAAATCTTCTTCTATAGTCCCGGCAACGGAAGCGTCTAGCGCAGAGAAAACAATTTTTGATTTTAGATTAGGTTCGCATTTCAAAACTTCCATTGCAGCAATCTTTTTATCCAGCGTCGTTTGCATTACCCAGTTCACGGCTTCGCTGTATTTTTTCCCCGCAGATTTATCAGACGCGGCAAGTTCCGCAATCTCAAACCACGGATGATTTGAAAGCAGTTCAATAAATTTTTGTCCCACACTACCTGTTGCGCCTAAAATCGCAACATTAGTTTTCTTTGTCTGGCTCATGTTTAGCTCAAGTAATTTGAAATTCTTAGAATGTCCGAAAGGATTCCCGTCGCCGTAAAATCCGCGCCGGCGCCTTGACCACGAATGATGAGAGGATTTCTCCAATAATTTTTCGTGGTGAAAGCAACAATGTTTTCGCTGTTGGTTAGATTAGAGAACGGATGGTTTTTATCTATCTCTTCGATAGCCAACCTCGCTTTGCCGTTTTCATATCTGGCAATGTAACTCAGCATACAGTTTCTCGCAGCTGCATTTTTCTTTCTTTGAATAATTCGACCGTCATCTTTCCTCAATCGTTCAAAAAATTCATCAATGCTTTTTGCTTTTTCCGATTCACGAGAAATTAATTTTTCAATCTCGATGTCTTTCAGCTCAAACTGAAATCCCGATTCACGGATTAAGATTAAAAGCTTCCGCGCCATGTCAAGTCCGCTCAAATCGTCGCGCGGATCGGGTTCTGTGTAACCGCGTTCTTTGGCAAGTTTAACAACCTCGCTGAAGCTGTCTTTCTCTTTCAACGTGTTAAAAATAAAACTCAGAGTGCCGGAAAAAATTCCTTCGATCTTAATCACTTCATCGCCGTTTGCAATAATATCTTTCAGCGTGCTAATAACCGGAAGCGCTGAGCCGACATTTGTCCCGTATCTGAACTGAACATTCTTCTTCGATGCGGCTTCCTTAAGCGCAATGAATTGATCATAACCTTGTGTGTTCGCGATTTTGTTTGGCGTTACGATTGAGATGCTTGAGTTCAACACTTCTAAATAATGTTTTACAACATTACCGGTTGCTGTGCAATCCACCAGAATAGAGTTTGGCAGATTCATTTCTTTCATCCGCTCAACAAATTTTTCTAGATTGGATGTTTCTTTCGCGTTGCCAAGCGACGCTTCCCAACTTTTTAGGTCGATACCTTTTTCATCGAAAAACATTTTCTTTCGATTCAGAAGACCGGCAACTTTGATATTCGTATGGAGTTTATCCGACACATAAACGTTGCGGTCAATCAAAAGACGAAGCAGAGCGCTGCCGACTAATCCGGGGCCGACCAAAAACAAATTCAAAACTTTACGCTTCGATAAGAAGAGCGAGTTGTGCAAAACGTTCAACGCCTTTTTCAAATCCGCTTTCGGAATCACCAAAGAGATGTTCAATTCTGAAGAACCTTGAGCGATGGCAACAATGTTAATTCCGTTTTTGCCGAGCGCTCGAAAAACTTTTCCGGAAATTCCCGGTGTGTGACGCATGTTTTCGCCAACAACAGCAATGATAGAAACGTCCGGCTCAACAATCACCTCGTCAATCATTCCGTCGCGGATTTCCCACTTGAATTCTTCCTCAATTATTTTTTTGGACTGCTTTCCATGCTGAGGTAGAACCGCAAAGCAAACACTGTGTTCGGAGGAAGCTTGCGTAATCAGAATAACATTGACGCTTGCTCTCGCGAGCGCACCAAAAATTCTTGATGCGACGCCAACAACGCCAACCATTCCGCTTCCGGTGATTCTCAAAAGTGTGATATCATCAATTGACGAAATACCTTTAACGCTGAAACTTGTTTCCTGCTCGCTCTCAGCAATTAGAGTTCCCTCAAAGGAGGGATTAAAAGTGTTTTTAATTCTGATCGGAATTTTTTTAATCAGTGCCGGTTTCATTGTCGGCGGATGAATAACCTTTGCGCCGAAGTGCGACATCTCCATGGCTTCTTCGTATGTGACAGCGTTCAGCGAATATGAATCGCTGACCTTGCGCGGATCGGCAGTTAATATTCCGTCAACATCGGTCCAAATTTCAATTTCTTCCGCATTCAATGCCGCGCCAATGATTGACGCTGAATAATCAGAACCGCCTCGACCGAGTGTGGTTGTTTCACCTTTGTCTGTTGAACCTATGAATCCGGTTACAATCTGAATTTTTTTATGCTTTGCAAAATGTTCCGAAATATTTTTATCGGTCAATTCAAAATTTACTTTTGCGTTTCCGAAGTTGTCGTCTGTTTTAATAATTGTTCGGCTGTCCAAGGATTCGGAATCAATGCCGCGTTCATTCATCGCACCGGCAATTATTGTGCATGAAAGACGTTCACCGAAACTCATCACAAAATCCAAAGTGCGAAGTGTGAGTTCCTTAACTAAAAATATTCCATGAAGAATTTCCTCCAGCTCGTTCAGTAGAAGATTAACCTTCGATTTCAGCTCATCGGCATTTTTATCATGAACAAGAATATCTACCGCGTGCAAGTGAAGTTCTTTAAGATTAGCGAAACCCTTTCGATAAGTTTCATCACGGTTCACTGCCTTTTTACTTACGGCAATAAGACCATCGGTCACGCCTTGAAAGGCAGACGATACCACTGCAAAGCGAATTTTCCGTTGCCGGTATTCGCTAAGAATATCGATGACGCT
This sequence comes from Bacteroidota bacterium, assembly GCA_021786655.1. Taxonomy (GTDB): domain Bacteria; phylum Bacteroidota; class Ignavibacteria; order Ignavibacteriales; family Melioribacteraceae; genus Fen-1258. The sequence continues at coordinate 9,383 of JAJYMU010000241.1, read as the reverse complement.
ACTGATTCTTTCCGGCGTTCCAACCGAGGAACCGCCAAATTTTAACACCCGCATAATTATTCTGGAATTAAAGAAATGTTTGAAATTTGGTTCGCATGATACTAAAAAAATATTGGAACAGGAAGGATTAGGCGTTAATTTATATACGGATCATTAGAGAATTTTAATGTAAAGAATCATAACAGATGGAGATAGAAATGAAACGGCTTAATCAAGTTAAAGTTTTTATGCTGGCGACTGCATTGATTACGAGCTTGGCTTATTCCCAAGAGAGCGGCAGCAAAGAATTGATTGAAAAGAAATTTGACGCTTTGGACCACCGACTCGATCAGCTTGCAAAAGCAATTGACGATATTCAGTGGTACAACAAAGTTGGCGACGTAGCTAACATCGACAAAGTGTTTATCGTCGGTCCGCCGCCGGCTAACGTTCCGAATCCCACAGCAATGGGCGCAAAAAATCCGGTTAAGTTTTGGGCGTACGTTTTCATCCCGACAAAAATTGACCGCAGCAAAAAATATCCGTTGATTGTTTTGCCGCATGGCGGTGTTCATGCTGATTTTACTACGTACCATACTCACATCATTCGCGAAATGATGGTGCAAGGGTACATTGTAGTTGCGCCGGAATACCGCGGCAGCACTGGTTACGGACAAAGTTTTTATGAAAAAATTGATTACGGCGGACTGGAAGTTGACGACAACAATGCAAGCCGCGCGTGGATGATCGAGAATTACGATATAGTCGATAAAGACCGTGTGGGTGTAGTAGGCTGGAGTCACGGCGGATTGATTGCGCTGATGGACATTTTTCAGCATCCCAATGATTACAAAGTCGCCTTTGCCGGGGTCCCGGTAAGCGATTTGATTATGCGGATGGGTGTGCACGGCGAGGAATATGAAAAAGAATTTTCGGCTAAATACCACATTGGGAAAACCGTCATTCAAGATGTGAATGAATACAGGAAACGTTCACCGGTTACTCACGTTGCCGATCTCAAAACTCCTTTGCTTATTCACACCGACACAAACGACGACGATGTTTATGCTGTTGAGGTTGAACATTTAATTGAAGCACTCAAAGCGGCAGGGAAAAAATTCGATTACGAAATTTTCAAAGATGCGCCCGGCGGACACAGTTTCGATAGAATCGATACGAAACTAGCAAAGGAAACACGAATGAAGATTTACAAATTCTTAGCCGAGTATCTTAATCCTCCTTTTCCGTTTCATTCGTTAAAAGATTTGGAGAAAGCTGCATACAAATAAAAAAGGGCTGAGTGTTCAGCCCTTCATCAAAAAAAGTTAACCAAGTTTATTCTTAACGATATTGAATATCCGAAAACTGTCCCTCGGCAATTTCCATGCTGGGTCTCTTGCCATTGCCCTCAGACGAGTATTCAAACTTTTCAACCTTGAATTCGAATGTTCCGGAAATCAATTTCTTTTCCAAATCCAATTTGGTAATAACGGTTTTGCCTTTTACCGAATTCCACTGCGGGTTATCGGGACCATCGGGAACCCAAATAATTTCGGACTCCGGACTTTTACCTTTTGCTTCGTCATGTTCAATATATTTGAGTGAACTTGGAAGATCTTTTATAGAAGCATATTTGAGATAGAGATACGCGATTTTGTCTGCATTTGCAACACGAATCTGGATAACTTTTTCATTATTCATGTCAACCAAAGCCGCTTCCATTTCATTCGCGACGAACGTTTTATTATCCGTTTTAAAAGTAAAGCTGGATTGTGCAAACGTTCTTTGACCGGTAGCTGTATCAAAAATTACAACAAGAATAAGAATTGCAAAAAAACTGCGTAGAGTATTATTCATACTTCTCTCCACGTTTGTTAATTGATTTCGTTACTTAAGAAGGCGAGAGCAAAGTAAAATATTTTATGGTTTGCGTCAAGGATATTTATTTGGGGTGTAGAGAAATTAGCTCTAAATAAACCGAATGATTAATTGAAGACAGCCGCGCTTAGATAACCGACAACTTGGGAATTATCACCGCTCACATCGCCGGAATCCGACCTCGAAAGCACTAAAGAGTTTTTTGCTTTGATCATGTCTGCCGCTTTCATCATTGCTACTATTGCCCCGCCGCCGCATGCCTCGCATTTACCCGTTTCCAGATCGGCTTGCAGTCCTTCGTAATCAAAATTGGAAATTCTTTTTTCAACAACTGAATCCAGCCGATCCGCTTCAGCTTTTTTATAGTAGTGCGATAAATCAGAGCTGGCAACAACAAGAGTTTGTTCATCCATAACATTCGAAAGTTTTTCGGCAAGTTCGTTTACGCAAACTTTGTTTTGATCACCCATCACGATCGGCACGATAGAAAAATCTTTCATGATAATCTGCAGAAACGGTATCTGAACTTCTACGGCATGTTCGGCTCTATGTCCTAAAACGCCGGAGAAAATAAGTTTGCTGTCAGCAATTAATTTTTCTCTTACTTCATTATTAACGGGAACAGTTCCAAGCGGCGTTTCGTATGCGTCGCCGTGATAAATTGAAACCCCGGGAAAATATTCGCGGTGACTTGGTGAAATTATGATGACCGTCTTATAATTTTTTTCCGCAACGGCATTAAAAGCATACGCCGCCGTTCTGCCAGAGTAAATATAACCGGCATGCGGGGAGATAATACCGTTAACGTATTCAAACTTTTTGTCCGGCTTGCTCAGATCCAGCATCAACTTAATTTCATCGCTCAACTTTTTTGCAGATGCGGGATAAAACATTCCCGCCACAGCGGCTATTCTAACATTTTTCATTTCACCCCCTGTTGATTGTTTCTGAATTAATTTCCGATTCACTGAAAACGGTTGCTGTAAACGCGCTCAAGTTCAAAAATTGTTTGCGCCAGTATCCCGCTGGAAAACCGGTCTTATGGCAAATTGCATCAAGAAATTGTTCTCGGTTCAAATGATGTTCTATTGGAACTTGCGGAAGAAGCAGCCCGCGTCTTCCTTTTTCGTTGAGTATCAATCCATGCTTCCCGATTTCAATTTCGTCATAGTTGTTTAACGGGAACGGTTCGGAAAGAATAGAAATTTCGATTTCAAGATTTTTGATTTCCGAACGTCGAACAGATGGAAAGCGCGGATCGTTCTGTGATGCTTGAACCGCCGCTTCACAAACCGTTTGCCATAACGGTTGATCCGAAATAATGTAGCCAATGCAACCGCGAAGCGAGCCGTATTCCGTCAAAGTTACAAACGCACCGGCATAACTTTTAAGGAGGGGATGCATAGTGTAGTCCGGCTCTTCAACTTTTTCGCCTTTGAAAAGTAACTCGATCGAATTGCGCGCAGCTTCAAGAAGGATTTTCTTTTCTTCTAATGAGAGTTCCATCTTTTTTTCTGCTCTTACTCTATCTTGTAAACAATTACCTCATTCTTTTCGCGAAGAAGAAACAGAAGGTTTTTGTAAAGGAAGAACGAATCGGTCAACATTGCAGTAACGTTGGCGTTGAGAATTTCTGAAAAAACAACTTTTTCGGAATTAAGATCGACGGCAAAAAATTTGTTGATCAGACTGTTTTCAAAAACCTTTGAATGATAGCTGAATAAAAGATAACTGTTATAAACATTATATTCTACTTCGCCGACAGTTTCGTTCTTACCGGTTTGCTGATTAATCAGTCGGTTGATTTTTTCATCGCTGTTGCTTTTTAGAATTTCCGGATAAAGATAGCTTCCCCAATCTTTTGCGCTGCTTGCGATGTTCTTCAGCTTGTTTATTGCTACGTGATCGTTTTCATATTCCTTGGTAAGTTTTCCATCAAGGTAATCGAGTTCGTAGAAATAGCGTTCTTCAAATCCTTGTTTGAATCCGTAAATTTTATCTTGGTACGCAAACAGAAATGAGAGTTCGGTATTCGTCCACAAAATTTTTTGTGATGCGAGATCAAATGCGATTATCCCGGCATGGATCGGTAAATCCGGCTTGGGAAATTTGTGGAAATAAATAATGTCTTTGTGAACCGTTTCTATTCCAACCCAGCATTTGTCTTCAAGCTGAAAATCCGAAAAGATTTTGCCGCCGTCCCAAATATCGAAGCAGTGAAAAAAAACTTCTTTGGTTTTTACGTCGCGCGTTTCGAGAATTAGTTTTTCAGTATCGGAGATCAATATTCTCCAGATTTGGTGCGGTGATTTATATGAGAAATGTTTTTCCATTTTCATTCTGTAATCCATAGAATACACAACAACTATTTCCAGCCGAGTTGATCAATAGTATGTACTCCAGAGCAAGCTCTGGACACAAATCCGCAGCAAGCTGCGAGGAATTATACCTAACCTTCTCGTCCGCCGTAGCGAACGCGAAGGCGGATTAAACTGGTTTAAACTTTGCCGTAAAATGCCTGAGCATCGGCGCTTCGTATGTAATATGATACCCTTTCAACTTTTCTCTTCTCTTAAAAACATCAATTACAACTTCGGCAACATAATCGATATGACTTTGAGTATAAACGCGGCGCGGAATTGCAAGACGGACAAGCTCCATCATTGCTGGAATGAATTTTCCGTTCTTATCGTTCTTGCCGAACATAACGCTGCCGATTTCAACAGTTCGGATTCCGCCCTCAACGTAAAGTTCGCAAACTATTGACTGACCCGGATACTGTTCTGCCGGAACATGAGGTAAAAATCTTTTTGCATCTATATAAATTGCGTGACCTCCGGGTGGTTCAATAATCGGAACGCCCGCCGCCAAGATTTTCTCTCCAAGATATTCCGTACTTCTAATTCTGTACTGAAGATAATGTTCGTCAACAATTTCTTCCAGTCCTTGCGCAATCGCTTCTAGGTCGCGGCCGGCAAGTCCGCCGTAAGTTGGAAATCCTTCTGTTACTATTAATAGGTTCCGGCATTTCAACGCTAGGTCTGCATCGTTCAATGAAAGCCATCCGCCGATATTTACAAGCGCATCTTTCTTTGCGCTCATTGTCGATCCGTCTGCATATGAAAACATTTCCTGACAAATTTCCAAAATCGGTTTATCGGCATATCCGTTTTCTCGTTTCTTAATGAAGTACGCATTCTCGGCAAACCGGCATGCGTCAAGAAAAAGAGGAATGTTATTTTGCTTGCACACTTCCTTCACTTCGCGAATATTCTGCATTGACACGGGCTGACCGCCGCCGGAATTATTTGTAACAGTTAAAACAACCAGCGGAATATTTTCTCTGCCGATTTTTTGAATGAACGCTTTCAATGCGTCAATATCCATGTTGCCTTTAAACGGTGCGCGCTGCTCAGGATGCTTTCCTACCTCACATAAAAGATCAACTGCTTCGGCGCCGGCGAACTCTATGTTTGCACGCGTTGTATCGAAAAATGTGTTGCTTGCAAAATACTTTCCCGGTCCGCCGAGAATTGAGAAAAGAATTTTTTCCGATGCTCTGCCTTGATGAGTTGGAATAATAAATTCATCGCTCGTAATTTTTTTCACAGCCGCTTCAAACCGGTAAAAACTTTTTGCGCCGGCGTACGATTCATCGCCGCGCATAATTCCCGCCCACTGATCGGAGCTCATCGCCGATGTACCGCTATCGGTTAAAAGGTCAATCAGCACATCATCCGCATGAATCATAAACGGGTTATACCCGGCATCTTCTAAAATTTTTACACGTTCTTCTTTAGTTGTAAACCTAATTGGTTCAACAGATTTGATTTTGAAAGGCTCAATAATGGTTTTCATAATTCCTCTTTTTAGTGAAAGAAAATTAAGAATTATTATGAACGAATAGAACGTAGATTCTGCGAATTAAGCTAATTCACGTAGAAAAGATAAAAAACCACACGTAAAGCATACTTGACTTTCTGTAAAGGATACTATATTTTGAGTTTAGCAAATAAAACGGAATAATAAATGAAAGTCGAACAACAAAAGAAACTCACGTCAACGATAATCTTAACTTGGTTGCTGTTTGTCGTTGGATTGCCGGGCACAATATATATTTCAAAACATTCTTCATTAACGCCCGTGAAGATCACTTGTTCAATTCTCGCTGCAATTCTTTTTGTCGTTCTCGGCGTTATTATGCATCGCGTAATTAATAAGATGGGTGAATTCGAACGGGCTATTCAACTGCAAGTTTATTCTTATTCATATCTCGGTTTCCTTACCTTCCTCTGCATTTTTATGGTATTGCAGGAAAGTTTTAAATTCAATTTCGATGCATCGGATGCAATCGTCATTATTTTATTCGCGCTAAGTCTAATCCAACTGTTAACCACAATCTTATTTAAGAAAAAATATAGATGAGGTAAAAATGGCATTTAAGTTCATTGTTAAAGACGAAGATTTACCAAAACCAACTATTCTTTCAATAATGCATGTGGTAAGCATATTCTTGGGAATGTCCGTTTTTACATTTGCTGGAACGGCTCATCAACCGCCCTACACTTTAATTGTCTTTGTGATTTCAGAATTTATTCAGATTATTTACATGTTTGTATTTTACAAAAAAATTGTTTGGGAGAGATATGCTAATCCCAAACTCAGAACCGTTACCATTTCTTTTATTGCAATAAATATTTTCTTAGGAATTGTTTCTCTATCTCAACTCGCGTTGGTTTCGCTAATTATCTCTTACCTACTTATTTTCTTTGCAACAATATTGCTTACAATATATCTAAGGAAGAAAAATTTTCAAGCAAGAGCTAAATCTTGGTTCAACTCACTTAAAGATTTTTCTTTCCCTTTCTACAAGTTTACAGCCATCGTTCCAATGTTTCTTTTATTAGCATGCACATTTATAAAATCAAAAATTTATATAGCGGTTTCGATTGGTTTGTTGGCTCTAGGCTTTTTTTACACCGCTCTTGGTGAATATTACTACACAAAAAAGAAAGATGAACTGGATCGACTCGTCAAATACGAGGCGTCTTACATAGCAATGCAATTCGTGCCGGGCGCTTTAATAGCACTATTCATGTTTCAATCATTCTTTGAAATTCAAGTGCCGTGGTTCTACGTTCTTATCATCTTCATCTTGATACATGTATTAGTTCAGGCTCTAATAAACAAAAAGTACGAGTGAAAATTTTGATGAGTGATCTATGCTATTAAAACAAAAAAAATCGTGGATAATCATTAGTATGATAATCCTTTCTTTCGTTTTCTTAATAACTTTTGTAATCCTGCTCGCAGCGGATAAAAATTTTAGAGATTTGAAATCCAGCGCAGCAGTAATTTTTGCAGCCGTTATCATTCTCGTACTATGGATACTCCGACACAAAACAACTTCTTCGTGGGGAGACGAACTTCAAAAAACTGTTCAGCTGGAAATTTTTTCCTATACATTCATTGCTTTCCAATTCTTTCTCACTTTTTTTGTATTAATAGAACTTGCTTACCATTTTAAGATGGAGCCAATGGAGGTATTAATAACCGTTTTATTTGGAGTAAGTATGATTCAGCTTGTCGTTGCCTTTTTTGTAAAACGAAAATACAGATGAAGAATACACTCCACATATTACGGGCGGAGAGAAGATTATCCCAGGATGATTTGGCAAAACTGCTGAACGTTTCGCGTCAAACTATAAACGCAATCGAGCGGGAAAAATACGATCCAAGTCTGCCGTTAGCGTTAAAGATTGCAAAAGTGTTTGAAAAGAAAGTGGAAGAAATATTTTTTCTGGAGAAATAATGAATTCTTATTCCTTTAATTTTAATATTTTTCATTTTCATAAAAGAAATTTGTTAAATTAGATACAGCATGCCGCCAGCTATATAAATAACTAATCAAGGAGAAACAGATGGAAGAAACAAAGAACCAAGAAGCTCCTAAAATGTCCTCCGTTGAAGCAGAAGAATTCGAAATTAACCACACTGATAAGTTAGTTGGTTTATTTTCCGAACCTGGAAATACTTTTTCGAAGATGTCGAAGTTTCCACCCAAGACTGCCGATTGGATAATTCCCCTTGTGATTATCATGGTTGTTGCTCTTCTTTCAAATATTGTAATGATGAGCAATCCTACAATCAAAATGTCGATCATGGAAAAGAACATGAAGCAAGTTGAAAAGCAATTCAGCGACATGGTTGCAAGCGGTCAGATAACTCAGGCGCAGGCGGATCAACAGCTTGATAACATGAGAGAGCGGTTCGATCAAGGCGTAACGCCGGCAACTATTGCTATTTCTGCCATATCAATTATTGTTATCACCTTTATCGTCTTCTTCGTAGTATCCGGTGTGTTTTTGCTCTTTGCAAAATTTGCCCTCAAAGGGACCGGCACATACAAAGAGGCGATGGTTGCTTACGGTTTACCTCATTACATAATTGTTCTGCAGGTAATTGTTATGGTTATTCTTGCATTCATCATGAATAAATATATGACCGGAACTAGCATCGCTGCTTTTACAGGCGCAGATACAACAACCATCGGCGGATTTCTCTTATCAAAAGCCGATATTTTTTCCATCTGGTTTTATGCAGCAGTTGCAATAGGCTATGCCAAAATGTTCAAATCCAACAGTACCGGAAAATATTTTGTCATGATATTCGGTTTGTGGATTGGCTTTAGCCTGCTGTTGTTCTTCCTTGCCAAAGCGTTACCATTCTTAAGATGGTTCACAGGCGCATAATTTTTTTAGAGGCGGCCCTATGCGGGTCGCTTCTGTTTTAATGATTCAACTTCGCGCACATTCAATTCTCTCACTTCCCAAAATTTTAAGTCGCCAAGTAAAATATTTTTGATTCGTACGCGGATAAGTCTAAGTGTAGGAAAACCAATTGCAGCCGTCATTCGGCGAACTTGTCTATTGCGTCCTTCAACTAAAGTTAAACTGATCCATCTTGTCGGAATGTTTTTTCTTTCGCGGATCGGTGGAACACGCGGCGGAAAATCCGGGTCATTGATCAACTTAACTTTTGCCGGAAGAGATTTGCCGTCGTTTAATTTAATGCCGCGCCTGAGTTTCGCCAAATCGTTTTCAGTCGGAATTCCTTCAACCTGAACATAATATTCGCGCTCATGTTCATTTTGGGGATTGAGTAAATATTCCGTTAAACTTTTGTCGTCTGTTAATATAAGCAACCCTTCGCTGTCCTTATCCAAACGACCAACGGGATAAACCCGCCTGCCGGACGGGCAGGCATCGTGCGGAAATTTGAAAAGCGAACCCAACGTTGTGCGGTTTTCTTTATCCGTGAATTGTGTTAGCACGCCAAATGGCTTGTTGAGGAGAAAATATTTTTTGTCTATTGTCATGTCATTTCTACCCCACCCTGTGTCCCCAATGCTGTCAGGTTAGTCATTAAATAGTCTTTCGTTTTTTAAGAAAATATTTATTAATCAGTTTTGGTTTTCTCTCAAAATGCCGATCTGGAATTATCGGAATTGTAAATCTCTTCAGTAC
>JAJYMU010000116.1 GCA_021786655.1 Bacteroidota bacterium | reverse complement strand
GATAGACGGAGTGAATCTTCCTTCCATGACGGCTTTAGTCTTTGCCGCAAGAATCAAATACTGGGAAGCTCTCGGACCGGCGCCCCAGTTCACCCACTCTTTGATAAATTGATTCGCATTATTTGTCGGGCGAGTTGAATCCACAAATTTCACCGCGAACTCGATTACGTTATCTGCAACGGGCACGCGTTTTATCAAATCTTGATATTCTATCAATTCATTGGCGCCCAAAACTTTTCCAAGTTTCGGCAGGTAATCACTCGTCGTAGTTTTTATAATTTCAATTTCTTCTTTGAAGTTCGGATAATCCAGCCAGAGATTGAACATAAATCTATCTAGCTGCGCTTCAGGAAGCGGGTAAGTTCCTTCCTGTTCAATCGGATTTTGGGTTGCCAAAACAAAAAACGGTTCTTCCAATGTACGCGTTACACCGGCAGCAGTTACTTTATGCTCTTGCATCGCTTCAAGAAGTGCGCTTTGAGTTTTAGGCGGTGTGCGGTTGATTTCATCAGCAAGAATTATGTTTGCGAAAACCGGTCCTTGTATAAATCTGAAAATTCTTTTTTTAGTCGCCGTATCTTCGTCGATTATTTCAGTACCGGTTATGTCGCTCGGCATTAAGTCGGGAGTAAATTGAATCCGGTTAAATTTGAGATCAAGCACTTCGGCAAGCGTTTTGATGAGAAGAGTTTTAGCAAGTCCCGGCACGCCGACAAGCAAACAATGTCCGCGAGACAGAAGACTGACCAGCAGGTCATTAACAATTTGGTCTTGCCCAACAATTACTTTAGCAATTTCTTTTTTGATCTGCTTAACCGTCAGCGATAATTTTTCTACGGCTTCTACATCTTTCGTGGTAGCTTTCTCTGTCAACTTTTATCCTTTTTATTCGTTACCGCTTTGAAACATAAACTATTCTATCTTCACATTGAGCATTCGAAGCATAACGCGAGACACAAACTACATTCGTATATCCCAATAAATTTTTCCTTTAAGCTCTTTCATCCATTCGGCATACATTTTCTGCTTCTTGGCATAATCGGCAAGACGTTTTACTTCTGCATAATCGGTATCAAGATTAGCACGGTGTTCGGGAATTCTCTGAATAAGTTTTACAATGTGGTAACCGTAAACGTTCTTGTCGATTTCAAGACGTTTTGGAAAACTAATATCGCCTTCCTTCAATTTATAAATTACATCCAACAGAGATTTATCTAATTGGCTTGCTTCAAATGTCCCGAGATCACCGCCCAACTTAGCGCTCTCTTTATCGTCGCTGTACAATTGAGCATAATGTTCAAATGTATTTTTACCTTGAACGATACTATCGCGTAAGTCGGATAAAAATTCGATAGCATGAAGGTCAGACTCATCGTCACTCTTGATCTTAACGAGAATATGTCGGCAATGAATTGACTCCCCCCGTCGTTCCAAAAGTTGAATTATGTGAAATCCAACAGGCGACTCGACAATACCGGAAATCTGATTGGGAGCCAATGAAAAAGCAACCGCTTCAAACTCTGGATAAAACACACCGCGTTTTACAAAGCCAAGGTCGCCGCCTTGAGCAGCGCTGCCGGGATCGTCTGAGTATTTTTTTGCAAGTGTTGCAAAATCAGCACCCTTTTTCAGTGAATCCAAAAGCGACTCGGCAAAATCACGAGCTTTCTTTTTCACTCTTTCGCCAGTTTTCGGATTTTGGAATATATGTGCAATGTGAAATTTCTCCGGTATGATTCCTAACGAGTCTTTGTAAGTGGTAAAAAAATCTTCAACTTCTTTTCTTGATGCTTCCACTTGCCCGAATTTTTTCTGCTGAAGCATTTGAGCCATCAAACTTTTTCTTGTATCGTCCTGAAGTGTGCGTTTCAATTTCTCCAGCGGCATACCGTAAATTTGTTCCAACCGTTCTTTGGAGCCGTACTGTTGAATAAAGTAATTGATCTGGTAATCCAACTGTTGTTTCACCTGATCATCCGTAACGGTAATAGAATCTAACTCAGCCTGAGCGTAAAGTAATTTTTCTTCAATCATTGAATTCAAAATTTGCTTCCGCAAAGTTGTATCTGCCGGATTGAGATTTTTTTGCGCCGCTTCGTAGTTTGCCCTAAAATCCAATTCCGATTTAAGAATAATCTCGTTATCGACGACGGCAACAATTTTATCCAGCATCTGCTGCGCATTTATCGAACAAGTCATAAGCAGTAAAACGATTAATAATTTTCTCATTCAGTGTACCTCACAATCTCTAGGTTATGGTCGGATACCAATTTGTCGATGTAATTTTTAACAAACTCTCTCCTCTTAATTACCAACAATCTGTTTTTAATTTCGTCTTTCACAAATTCCAACGGCGGAATTGAATCCTTATTAAGTTTGTCAGTCAGCTGAACTACAGCGTAATCAGACTGACCAGTTTGAATCACAGTGCTTACTTCGTTCGGCAGCATATTTGATAATTGCCTCAGAAGATTTATCGGCTGCAGTTGATAGTTGTAACGCAAGACTGCTGATTCAGAACTCGTAACCGCCGGTTCTTTTTGAAAAGCATTCAAAGCCCGGCCCCAGTCCGTTTCAATCAATTTATTTCTGAACAGAACTGCTTTATCAAAATTATTGAAATGAACAATGTTGAGTCTGTAGGCATCGTCATTCAATTTAAAATTATCTTTCGAGTCATCATAATACTTTTGCACTTCTTCATCGTTTACGTCAACATTATTATCGGCAAGAATTTTTTTAATTAAAAAAGCAGCCGCCAATTCTTTCTTGCTTCTTTCAAGTATGGCATAAAATTCTTTGTCGTTAGTTATACCTTCTTTCTCTGCTTCCTGAAATAAAATTTCGTTCTGAATCCATGAATTGATAAACTCCGAACGATACTTCCCTTTGTTCTGATCCTCCGATAGTCCCATCCGGACTTGCTCTTCCGTCAAAACCGATTTGTTTACCTTGGCTACATACTTATCCGACTTTTCTTCTTTGGAACAACCAACTACTCCAAACGAGAAAAGGCATATTACAAACAGATAATCAATTTTGAGGCTTGAACGCGTAACGTAATTCATCATAATAATATTTAGGGTGATAAATGCTTTTCAAATTATCTATGTAAGCGGCTTCATATTGTTTGCTTTCTTTCTCCTGCAATTGACTGGAAGCTTCAGCACGCGCCTCTTCAAATGTTTTCGGTCGTGCCGCTTCACGTTTGATCAACTTTACAATCGACCATCCGTTCTGAAATTTAAACGGCTTCGAAATATCACCTATATTTTTCAAAGCGTTTGCCTGCGTTGCCAATTCATTAAAACCAACTTCAACCAAACCATTATAACCCGGTGTGTTGTCGTAGCCCCGGCGCTGATTGAACTTCACCGCTGCGCTGTCGTATGGAAAACCCGAGGCCACCATGGCATAACAATTATTAATTAAAGAATCTTTTTGATTATATATTTCTTTGAATTCAACTCTATCCTTCCATTGAAATTTGTCCCGGTTAGCTTCGAAATACTTAAAGACCTTTGCGCTGTCAGTTGAAACTTTCGACCAAACTTCTTGATCAAGGATTTTAAAGAGATACATCCCTTTTTTATACTCATCAAGAAGCTGTGCGAACTCTTTATCCTCCTTATCATATATCAGCGCTTTTTCATTAAGCAAAGCTTGAGCGGAGTAACCGTTTATACCTTCACTCAAAACTTGGCTGTCAATTTTCCTTTTGAGAAAATTCGGGCGCTTGTCTAACACGGCGAACAAACTATCTGTACTGTAGGGTTTAGTGCCGATGGTAAAAATTGTATCCTTGCCGGTTTGTTTTTGTAGATTGCTGTTGGCGTAATCAGGACCAATCTTTGTGGTATCAGCCATTGCTAGAATTTTG
>JAJYMU010000135.1 GCA_021786655.1 Bacteroidota bacterium | reverse complement strand
ATATAACCCCAGCCGAAACCGGGATTAATTATTTAATTAAAATTTATTTACAAATTCCATTGCTAACTTTTTGTCGGTTTCAATCTGATGAATCAGCGCTTCCTTCGATTCAAATTTTTTTTCTTCAAGCAGCCGTCTTAAGAACGAAACCTTGAATTGCTTACCGTAAATGTCGCGGCTGAAATTCAATACGTGAACTTCTAGAACTATTTCATGCTTATGTTCAAAAGTCGGTCTGTAACCGATATTCATTATTCCAAAATGATTTTCGTTTTCAACTTGGCAAGCAACAAAGTAAACACCTTTCATCGGAACTGATTTACTCGGCTCGTCAAGTTTTATGTTAGCTGTCGGAAATCCCAGCAGACGTCCGCGCTGCGCACCAATAACAACAACACCGAATAAAGAATAATTTCTTCCGAGGAAGAAGTTAGCTTTATCAATGTTGCCTTCCGCCAAAGCATTTCTGATTGCTGTGCTGCTCACAATTTCGGTTTCAACTGTTACTGGCGCAACGTCTTCAACTTCAAAACCGTAAACTTTTCCGATCTCGCGGAGTTTGTTTACGTCGCCCAATCTGTCTTTGCCGAATTTGTGATCGTAACCGATCACCATTTTCGCGGCGCCTATTTTTTCAACGACATATTTTTTGATAAACTCTTCCGAGGTCAGTTTTGAAAAACCATCGGTAAAGTTTATCACAGCCAAGTTTTCAATTCCGCCGGCTTCAAGAATTTCTTTTTTCTCAGCTAACGATGTAAGAATTTTCAAATCAAAATGTTTTGAAACTACCGAACGCGGATGAGGATCGAACGTAACGACAAAACTGCTGCCGTTAATTTCCTCGGCGCATTTCTTTACCTTGTTCAAAATTTCAAGATCTCCTATGTGCAATCCGTCAAATGAACCGACGGTAACAACAGGTCTATTTACTTTTTTTATTTCAGAATCGCCGCTGAATATTTTCATATAATACTAGACAGAATGAACAACCGGTGAACAATTATTTACAAATTCTCTGAACTCGTCAATCGTGAAAGCATCATTCACACAGAAACTGCCGATTTGCGTCCTTCTCAATTTTTTCAAGTAAGCGCCGCATCCTAACTTTTTACCGAAATCGTTTGCTATCACTCTTATGTAAGTTCCTTTCGAGCAACTTATTTCGAATTCGATATCGGGAAGATCAATATTTTTTATTTCGAACCGAGAGACAAAAACTTCCCGCGGATTCCTCTCGACCTCCACTCCTTTCCGTGCGTAACGGTAAAGCGCTTTTCCGTTGCTCTTGAGAGCGGAATACATCGGCGGAATTTGAGTAATCTTGCCAAGAAATAAATTCCGCGTTTCAAAAATTTCTTTTTCGGTTACTTGTTCAAAACTATTCTCGGAATCAAACTCAGTCTCGGCATCTAACGACGAAGTTGTCTTACCGAGAGAAATAATTCCTGTGTACGTTTTCTCAAGCAATTGAAGATTCGAAATTTCTTTCGTCATTCTTCCGGTACAAACTAAAACTAATCCCGTTGCTTGCGGATCCAAAGTGCCTGCATGACCGACTTTCTGGACTTCGACCGCCTTCCTTACCTTGTAGACCAAATCGAAAGAACTTTTACGAATCGGCTTGTCAAGCAATATTATTTCACCCTTCTCAAAGTCCGGTTCGTAATCAGGCGTTATTGTTTTCGTTATCGCTATCATTCGTTTTATCTTCAGAATGAATCTTCTTGAATAATCCTTCCATCTTTTCCACGTAGTCCAAAGTATCGTCTATAAAAAAGTGAAGCTCAGGAACAAATCTCATTTGAATTCTCGAAGCGAGTTCCGAACGAATCATTCCTTTAATTTCGTTGACCCTTTTCAAAACATCGTTTCGCTTATCTTTTTCATAAACAGAGAGATAAACTTTTGTGTGACGAAGATCGGGACTCATTTTCACATTTGTCACCGTGATCATTCCAAAAGTTTCGTCTTGAACCTTGTGGAGAAAAATCAAACTCAATTCTTCTTTGATCAAGCTCGAGACTCTATCCAATCTATGAATCATTACTAATCCAGTTTCTTCTTTGTTTCGATTAATTTATACGCTTCTACAATATCGCCGACTTTAATATCATTGAAGTTTGAGATGCTCAAACCGCATTCGTAACCTTTTTCAACTTCGCGCACATCATCTTTGAAACGTTTTAGCGAACCAAGCTCGCCTTCGTAAACTGCAATTCCGTCTCTGAACAATCGCACTTTGTTGCCGCGTGTAATTTTTCCATCCTGAACGTAGCAGCCTGCAATCGTTCCAACTTTTGGAGCTTTGAAAATTTCTCTCACTTCAATGGTTGCAACAACTTCTTCGGATACAACTGGCGAAAGCATTCCTTCCAGCGCAGATTTGATTTCGTTGATTGCATCGTAGATAATATTGTAAAGACGGATATCAACTTTTTCCTGCTCGGCTAACTTTCGCGCATTGGTATTTGGGCGCACATGGAAACCGACGATAATTGCTCTCGATGCGGTCGCGAGCAGAACATCGCCTTCGGAAATTGCTCCAACACCTTTATGAATTACCTTTACGGAAACTTCTTGAGTCGTCAATTTCATCAACGAATCGGATAAAGCTTCGATGGAACCGTCAACGTCGCCTTTCACAATAACCGGCAATTCTTTGAACCCGCCGTGACTAATCTGGCTTGCAATTTCATCCAGCGTTATGTGACGGACAAGACGATTGTCCTGTTCACGTTTTATCTGCATTCGCTTCAAACTGATTTCACGCGCATCGCGCTCGGATTCGGCAACAGTAAAATTATCTCCCGCTTGCGGTGCGGATTCAAATCCAAGAACAAGAACCGGCGTAGAAGGACCGGCTTCAAAAACTTTTTTGCTTCGTTCGTCAAACATTGCACGCACACGTCCGTGCACAACGCCGGCAATAAACGGGTCGCCAACTTTCAATGTTCCTTTTTGAACAAGAACTGTAGCGGTAACACCTTTGCCTTTATCCAATTGCGATTCAATGATTGTGCCGCGAGCAATTCTATCCGGATTTGCTTTGAGTTCCAGCAACTCTGCTTCGAGCGCAATTTTTTCTAAAAGCACATCAACATTTTTTCCGGTTTTTGCAGAGACTTCAACGCTCTGATATTTTCCGCCCCAATCTTCAACTAAAATATTTCTTTCAGCGAGCTGCTGCTTAATGCGCTCGATGTTTGCATTCGGTTTATCAATTTTATTTACCGCAATTATGATCGGCACGTTTGCAGCTAAAGCATGGTTGATCGCTTCAACAGTCTGCGGCATCACGGCATCATCAGCAGCAACAATCAACACAACGATATCGGTAACACGTGCACCGCGGGCACGCATAGCTGTGAATGCTTCGTGACCGGGTGTATCGAGAAATGTAATTTGCTTGCCGTCGTCAAGAATAACTTTATACGCACCAATGTGCTGAGTTATACCGCCAGATTCACCGGCAACAACATTAGCGCGGCGAATGTAATCCAGCAACGATGTTTTGCCGTGATCAACGTGACCCATGATTGTTACGACAGGCGGACGAGGTTTCAATGTTTCGACAGCATCCGGAATATCGGCATCAACATCGGCTTGATATTCCTCCTCCAATTCAATTTCGAAACCAAATTCATCGGCAACTAACGTAATCGTTTCAACATCGAGACGCTGATTGATAGACACCATCAGTCCCAACGAAATACATTTTTGAATTACGTCGCTTACCGGGACTTTCATCAAGTTAGCAAGTTCGTTAACGGCAATATATTCGCTGACTTTGATTTTGGTTTTTTCAAGTTCTCTCTGTTCATCAATTTTATCTTGAATATCCTGTTTCTCTTTTCTCTTTCTCTTACGAACCGATGCACGCT
>JAJYMU010000139.1 GCA_021786655.1 Bacteroidota bacterium | reverse complement strand
CTTGGAACCAGAAGAGCTTTCAATTTTATCAATAACAATCCCATTTTCGAATTTCATCCTCAGGAATATGTTAACGATCCGTTTTTGATCTCAAAGAATAATCAGATGGTTGCAATTAATTCTGCGCTCGAGATAGATTTGACAGGACAAGTTTGCGCCGATTCAATCGGGACAAAATTTTACAGCGGCATTGGCGGGCAGGTCGATTTCATTAGAGGCGCTGCTCATTCAGAAGGTGGTAAACCAATTATAGCGCTTCCATCAACCACAAAGGATCTGAAATTTTCCCGTATAGTACCAACATTGAAACCGGGGGCTGGTGTTGTTACTTCGAGAGGAGACGTTCATTATGTTGTTACCGAGTACGGCGCGGTCAATCTTTTTGGAAAGTCGGTTCAAGAAAGGGCGCACTCGCTCATCGAAATTTCTCATCCGCAGTTTAGGGATGAGTTAATCGAGTTTGCAAAAAAACATTATCACATTTAATCCGGGTATTTATGTTAGCTGTTATCGGAGATATTCACGGCTGCTTCTATACACTGGCAGATTTGTATAAAAAAATAATTATTCGCTTCCCCAACATTCCGGTTTACACCGTTGGAGATTTGGTGGATCGAGGAAATCATAGTCTTGAAGCGGTGAACTTTATTATAGATAACAATATTTACTTCACGCCAGGAAATCATGATTATATGTTCTATCATTTTTTCCGGGAGCCGTCGAGTGTTTTTGCGCGGTCATGGTTCTTCAACGGCAACGAATCTACATTGGAATCTTACGAGAACCGCGAAACGGAAATGTACAAGCATCTTGAATTCATAAAATCTGCTCAGCTTTATTACAATACTGAGGATTGTTTTATTTCGCACGCAGGCATTTCTAATCAGTATGAAAAATTTTTACCCTCCAATTTCAAAGAGAACCTAGAACTGCTTTCACCGTTCATAAAAAATGATTTGCGGAATGACAGGGGAATCCTGTGGACGCGCGACCCGCTGTTGAATTTGGGAAAACTTCAAATTGTCGGTCACACGAAGCAGCAAGAAATTACCCTTGTTGAAGAATCAAATGCTGTTTATATTGATACCGGCGCTTGTGTGGGAAATAAATTAAGCGCGCTGGTTATTCATGAAAACAAGATTCTTGAAGTGATTGAAGAGAAGACTCACCTGAACGATATAATCTAAAAAATTATCGAGGGGGAATTTTAATTAATTGCATGATAACTTTTTTTTAATAAATTTTGAGCTGAAAATTTAGGAGGATGGATAGAGATTCTCTACGATTCATAACTTAATGCAGGTTACCTATTTCTTCGCAACATGAAAATAGACTGAAGCTGGGAGCCAAAATTGCTCTGATCCCCATTCTGATAGCTTCAGTTTTTGTATTATCTGGCTTTAGAAGCCCGGACCATTCAGAAACGAATCAATTAATTTTGTTCGACGCATGTTTCAATTACGTCGCTGCAAAAGACCGTCCAATTGAACAGCCGGAAAAAGCGGCTGCTGTTCTTCATACCGACAAAGTAAAAGAATTAAAAATCGGCACATCTTCATTTGCGGTGCCGGATTCCACTGAGAAATTGAAAAAAGCGCCATTGCCGGATTCCACCGACAAATTGAAGAAGGCGCTTCTGCCCGACACAACTAAAAAATCGAAAGAGACGCATCTGGATTCCTTGAAAATCAAGGCGAAGCAGGATTCCATAAAGCATGTCCGATTGATGGAACAGGATTCTACAGCGCGACTTGAATACTTCAGGTATCACCGTGATGATTCTCCGAGTGTTCCGTTCAGGGATAAAAAGCCGTCAAGTTTTTTTGTTAGACCCAGTGAAGGATTCTTAACAAAATCTGTCCAGTTGGATTCAACCGGTACAAAAGTTACAATTAAAGAAATGCTCGGCGGGCAACCCTACAGAACTTATTTGGAAATGCCGCTTGCTGAATATATCAAGCTGAGACTAAAAGCAATTTCACGCGACGTTTGGGAAAGCAAAGCTTACGAGTACAAACTTAAATCCTCTAAGAAAGATTTGAACCAGGTTATTTCCGATATCACCAACATCGATATCCCGTTACCGAGCACACCATTACTAAGCATATTTGGCCCACCGAAGATAAATTTAAAAATCGGCGGGCAGGTAGATATTCGCGGTGCGTGGAGAAACGAAACTACAACCGGCATAACCAGTTCGGCATTGGGAAATACCAGAAACGAACCCGATTTTAAGCAGCAGGTGCAGATCAATCTAAACGGAACAATTGGCGATAAACTTACACTCGGCGCTGATTGGAATACCGAGCGGCAGTTCCAATATGAGAACCAACTGAAAATAAAATATACCGGTTATGAAGACGAAATAATTCAAAGCATCGAAGCCGGAAACGTTTCGCTTGAAACTTCTCCTTTGGTTGGCGGAAGCGAAGCGTTGTTTGGTATTAAAGCAAAATTTAAAATGGGACCGTTCAGTTTAACGGCGTTGGCATCCCAAAAGAAAAGTGAGATCAAAGAAGTTTCAGTAACCAGCGGCTCTCAAACTAATAATTTTGAGATACATGCTTACAGTTATTCGCCAAATCACTTTTTTATAGATTCTGTTTATCTCGATCCGAAGCTAAATGTATTCAGCAATTACTTCAACAATCCCGTACCTCGTGTTATCGACTCTTTACGCGTGAAAGATATAGAAGTTTGGAAAACAGCTACTGGTATAGTTAATCCTGCCAACGAAAGATTGGCTAATGCTTTCATCAATCTTCCTCGCAGAAAAGTTGGACAGCTTTATGATAAAACTTTACGCGACACTACCCTCGCATCACAACCAGGTACACAAGTAATAGGTAGATGGGTACTGCTTCAAGCTGGCGTTGATTACGATCTTCATCCCGAGACCGGATTCATAACCTTCAGGACGCAGATTCAGGATCAAGATGCAATTGCAGTCGCATACAGATTGGAAGGACCAACTAACGCAAACGAAGATGATGAATACCAAGGTGAGTTTGTTAAAGACCTGCAAGGCAAGACTGATCCGACAACCGGCTTGCCTTTTACACGACTTGTCTTAAAACTTGTGAAGCCGCCAAACCTTCAGCCGCAGTTTAAGCAAGCGTGGAAACTTCAGCTTAGAAATATTTATCCAGTTGGCGGAAGAGACGTTAAGCAGGAAGGTTTCCAGCTTGATATAAAGTACAGAGTTGAAGGTCAAGAGCCGACCAGCGACTATCAGGGCACTAAGCTGCTTCAAGCTTTCGGTCTTGATAAAACCGATCCGAGCGGAACAAGTACTCAACCGGACGGCTATTTCGATTTCTTTCCCAACAGAACGATTCTGCCCTTAACGGGTGAAATTGTTTTTCCGGTGCTTCAGCCGTTCGGAAAAGATTTTCCTAAAACTTTGCCGGATTCTTTGAAGTATCCATCAATTTATGATACAACGGTTACGTATGCTCAGCAAGACAGATCAAAAGATAAGTTTCTAATAACCGGTCAGTATTCCGCTTCGGTTTCTTCGGTTTACCCTATCGGTTTCAATGTTGTAGAAAACTCCGTGAAAATTTATTTAGCAGGAAATCAATTGAAGGAAGGAATTGATTATACGGTTGATTACAATATGGGGCAGATACAAATAAGAAATGATAAAGCTCTCTTGCCCGGTGCGGACTTGCGAATTACTTATGAGCAGAATGATCTATTCCAACTTGCGTCAAAAACACTTCTCGGTTTCCGTGGACTTTACGAGTTCGACAAAGAGACAACGCTTGGTTTCTCTTTCTTGAACTTGAACCAGCAGACTCTGAGCGACAAAGTAAGAATCGGCGAAGAACCGTTGAATAATTCTCTCTTTGGACTGGATTTTAAAACAAATATAAATCTTCCTTTCATCACGAAAACG
>JAJYMU010000218.1 GCA_021786655.1 Bacteroidota bacterium | reverse complement strand
ATAACTTAAAGGAATCCGAATTTCTAACAAGAAAAATTAACGGCAAAAATTATCGGTTGTTTCGCAGTCCCGTCCAGATCGAAGAAGACACATTATACACGGTTGAAATCGCGGCGTCGTTGGAGCCTATTAATGCAAATTTACGCCGTATGTCAACGCTGTTTTTAATAATCATTCCGTTAGCTTTGGTAATTACCGGTGTAATGGCTTATATCATTTCTATTGCGGCATTCAAACCAATAACAAGAATGGCTAAAGAGGCAAGTTTAATTTCCGGAAAAAATCTTGATAAGAAATTAGAGTTGCCGCGTTCGCGAGATGAAATAAGAATGCTGGGAGAAACGCTGAATGAAATGATTAAACGAATTGAAGGGGCGTTCAAGAGTCAAAAGCAATTTATCGCAAACGCTTCTCACGAAATAAAAACTCCGTTGACGGTAATCCAAACAGAATTAGAGTTTGCTCTTCGTAATGCGAAAGACAAAGAAAGTTTGGAGAGTTTAAGAGTCGCTCTTTCGGAAACAGAAAGTCTGGGCGCTCTTGCAAATTCTCTTTTAACGCTGATAAGCATGGATTCGTTCAAATCGCCTTTGCGAATAGAAAAATTCCGTCTGGATGAATTGCTCATCGATTGTATTTATGCGATGAAGCAAACGGCTTCTCAAAAATCAATTTCGATTAATTTCAATCTTGCGGAAGCCGTTGAGCTATCCGGCGATAAAGAAAAGCTGAAAAGAGTTTTTGAAAGTCTGATAGACAATGCCGTTAAATATACCAACTATAACGGTGCAGTGATGATTGAATTGAAAAGTCTTCCGCCGCATAAAACCGAAATTATTTTCTCCGATAACGGTCTTGGAATAGACGCGGCGGAGATAAGTAAAATTTTTGAACGATTTTACCGCTCGGACAATGTAAGGTCGGGTTATACCGGCAGCGGTCTGGGATTAGCAATTGCTAAGGAGATTATAGCAATGCACAAAGGCGAAATTAATGTGCAAAGCGAATTAGGCAAAGGAACAAAAGTAACGGTTATATTACCCGTAGCAAAAAATATTTAGAAATCTTTATTAACAAATCTGGTTCATATCTTAGTACCGCATAAAGGGGCAAAATTTTTCTCTTTTCAATCGCCAGATATTTTCATCTCTATTTCATATTCGAAAATTAATTTTATTGCCGTAAACAAAAATTAAGAAGCCGGATTGGCAATACGGATAATTTCAAAAAAATATTTTGTGGAGGTGGAATGACTAACTGTTTACATGATGAAATAATTGGCCCGGTAAAAAGGCATTCGGCTATTTATTTGTTTAACTAATCTCATTCACGAAAGGAGGTGAGAAAATGAAAAACGCATTGAAAGTAACACTCGTATTATTTGCTGCAGTTTTGTTCGGATTTACGTCCAGAGTCCGCGCGCAATCAATAAACGATAACGATTTATTGGAAGTAGCGTCCGGCTTAAATGTTAACGATCAGCATACCGATGTCGGCCAGCTTGATGCAACGTCTCCGTTAGATGTAAAAGAATCGGCTAAAATAAATGATAAATCCGCGCTTGGTAAGCTCGACGCTGCAAAAACTTCTCCGGTTAGCGTAGTTACAGACGGACCTGAAGGAGTTGGTGAAGGCACTCCGGAAGGACCGGACCTTGATGGACCCGGCGGTTCAACGCATCAGTTCAATGGCGAAGAGACCGGCGATCATTAATTATAAATTCATGCATGTAAATAGTTGATTATTCCATAAGCCTTTTACCGGGTTCAAGTTTAAGAAACTAAATGGAACTTAACTATGAAATCTTCGACGTATGGAATTATCTACGTTTTTTTAACTATCGTTGTTTCGGTATACGGGCAGCAAAATAATTTATCTAATGATTCAAATAATTTCTTCGGCAAATTCGGGTATGAAATTTCACTGCTAAATTTGAATAAGTATGATTCCAATGTTCTTAAATATTCCAACGGCGCTTCGGATTTTTCTTCGGCAATTTATCCGGCGGTGGAAATAGCTTATCAGCTTTCAGCAAACACAAAATTAACCGCTCAATATTTACTCGGATTAGAAAAATACGCCTCCACTTCTTTTCTCAACACAAATAACAATCGTCTTAGTCTTCATATTACTCAATACGTTTCGCCGAGAATGAGTTTGATGGTTTCCGGATACTATCAAAATTCCCAGCAGCCGGATTTGCTTTCAACGCGTTTATCGGCTTACAAGTTTGCAAGTTTAGATCAATGAATTGCCTCATTAAAATTGAATTGGCTTGCAAGCAGCAAAACTCTTTATTCGTTTGAGTACCATTATATTAAACGAAGTTATACTGGAATGTTAACATTGTTTTTAGAAAAGCAAAAAGATTCTTTCAATTTTTCTGCTCTTGGTTGGACACATCAATTTAGCCAGACAACAACCGCGAGTGCTAAATTAGGTTTCATCAACAGTGCTTCCAACAACCGATTCTACAATTTTAAGAGGCAATTCATTGATCTTTTCTTGACCCACCAACTAGGAGATGGTTTTAGAGCAGAAGCCGGAGAGACGATAAGTACATTACATTTTTCCAGCAGAACATTAACCAACGATCCTTCCACGATAAGAAGCGATATAATCAGTACGTTGATGATAGGCGTGAAGAAAGCGTTTAACGAATATATTGCGGCGGATTTGAGATATTATTTTCAGAAAGATTTTTCCAACGAGCCGCTTAGAAATTTTAACTCTCATTCTTTTAAACTTGGGTTTGAGTTCGCTCTTGGTCGTAATGTGTACAGCAATACCAACCGCTATTCCAATGAAACAGATTTAGAAAATAATTCGGGAATAAATAAGCAATCGGCAACGATAGAGCAACTGACCAACGCCGGATACCAGTACCTGCTAAAAAGCGATTATGAAAAGTCTTTAGAGTTCAGCCTAAAAGCGCTTGCAATAAATAATAATATCGAACAGGCGCACATTAATGCAGGAATTGCTTTTTATAAACTGGGAAAGAAAAACCTTGCGGCCGAACAGTGGAAAACAGCATTGGAACTGAATCCTCATAACGAAAAGCTGCGGTTACTGATTGAGAAACTTGAAAGCGAAATAAATCAAGCAAAAAATTAGACGAATTGATCTACCTAAGTTCAGATTTTCTTTAGAATTGGGAATTAATTTTACAACGTCAAATTTTATTAATCAAAGAGGATTCACAAATGAAAAATCTAATTGTTGTTGTTGCCCTTGTGTTTGCAGCTGTAACAATTTCTGCTCAAACAAAAAAAGAAGTTAAAGTAACGGACAAAGCGAAAGCATGTTTTTCCAAACACTATCCGAACGTTAAAGAAGTGAAATGGGGAAAAGAAGGTAGCACAGAGTTTGAAGCCGAGTTTAAGCAGAACGGCGAAGTAATTTCTGTTGTAATTGATGCCGAAGGCAACTTGAAAGAAACAGAAACCGATATTGCAAAATCGGAACTGCCTAAAGGCGTAGAAGAATATGTTGCAAAGAATTATCAAGGATGGAGTATTACCGAAGCAGCAAAGATTGTTGACTCAAAGGGTAAAACTACATTTGAAGCCCAGATCTCAAAAGGAAAAGTGAACAGGGATTTGACCTTCACAAAAGACGGCAATCCTGTAGCGAAGAGTTCTGGAAAAGGAAAATGATTTAAGACGTTGAAAATATCTTCCACAAAAGAGTTAGATCTTAAAATTGAGCGGAGGTTGAACATGCGCAAGAAAATGAGTTGCCTCCGCTTTTGAAAAACCCGCTTTCAATTTCAGCTATGATAACTTAAACAATAAATTCAATTGAGGACTATGAATCTTGGGAGAGAGATTTATTTTATTTATTTTTCATTTGATGATTGAATGAACCGATCCGAAAATTTGGAAGGTTACTTAAGAAGAATAA
>JAJYMU010000108.1 GCA_021786655.1 Bacteroidota bacterium | reverse complement strand
GCGATGCGGTATAATTTGCAATTCCGCCTTTGAATTGCGGACCGGGACCAAAGATGACAACTTTTTTCATCAATTTAGAATTTAGAACCTGTCTGCCGACAGGCAAGATTGATAATTGAGAATTGCGAACTTTATGAATATCATTTTCATGTTATGCCTCTTGCTTCTTACCAGACTCGTTTCACCTTTCACCTTTCACGTTTTTCAACGCAACATCGTAAACACGTTTCATTCCTTCTTCCAAAGAAATTTTCGGCTGCCAGCCGAGTCTCTCTTTTACAAAACTCATGTCGCAGTATCGCGAATGAACGCCCATCGGTTTATCAACTAACGGTTTAATCGTTGGGTTATATCCGGCGAACTTGCCGAAAAGTTTTATGAGATTGATAAACGATGTGAGCTTACCGGAACCGATATTGATTGCAGTTCCGTCGTGAATTTTATCCATCGCAAGAAACATGCAGTCCATCACATCGTCAATGTGAACAAAATCTCTTCCTTGCTGTCCGGTTCCCCAAACTTCGAACGGGTTTTCTTTCTTTGCGGCACGCGCCGCAATTGCCGGAACGGGGTATGTTAAATCTTGGTCTTCACCGTAACCGGAAAAAGGTCTGATGCACACAATCGAAATTCCATAATTATTTGCCGCGATCTTTGCTAAAAATTCTCCCGTCATTTTTGTCCAGCCGTAAGTTAGATCTGGCATGCCGAGAGTGAAACCATCTATATTAATATCTGCTTCTTTTAATGCGACTGCCCCGCCCTCCGTTTGCATGTTGATCGGATAAGCAGCACTGGAACTCGGATACATAACACGTTCCGGTTTTGCTTTGGCTATCCAATTAAAGAACTCGGCATCGATCGAAAGATCGAGCGCAACCGCCATCGGATCGCCTTCAATTTTTGCGCGACCGCCGACGATTGCCGCAAAATGAAATGCATCGGCAAATCTTTCTATCTTCAATCCGTAATCTTGTTCCAGCCATTTTGGATTTTCCTGAAGTTTGTTCAAGAATTTCCGGAAATCCATCTTCCAATAAAAAAGCCGTTCTTCTTTTCCAAAAATTTCTATGTCTTTGAATTTCTTAGTCGTTGTATCGTTGAGCCATGTCAACGGATGTGTCCCGACAGAAAGATCATCGATCATGATCACGCAATCATTGGTACGTTTCAATAATTGTTTTACGGTGTTTCTGCCTACAAATCCGCATGCGCCGGAAACCAGATGATACTTCATCAGAACAAATCCTTTAAGTTGTTCGAAAAATAAGAATTTTTATTTAGAAGATGATTTGAAAAAACCATCCCAAACCGTTGCAATGAGCATTTAATAGAATAGATGGGCAAATTAAAGCATATATTTCATTATAGAAAAAAAGGAAATACGATGATTTTGTTTAAAGACTTGGGTGTGGACGAAAAGATTCTTGATTCAATAAAAGAAATTGAATTTGAACATGCCACTCCCGTGCAAGAAAAAGTTATACCGCTTTTGTTAAAGGAAGATATACAGGACGTGATTGCACTTGCCCAAACAGGGACGGGTAAAACTGCAGCATACGGAATTCCACTCATTCAGAAAACCGATACGTCAGTTAAGAAAATTCAGTTTTTAATTTTGAGTCCGACCAGAGAATTGTGCATTCAGATTGCGGATGATCTTGCAACATTTGCAAAGTATCTTCCTGAAATCAAGATAGTTCCGGTTTTCGGCGGCGCAAGCATCGAAAGGCAAATTCAATCTGTAAGAAAAGGCGCGCATATTATTTCCGCAACACCCGGCAGATTGGTTGATTTGATAAGGCGGAGGATTGTTGATCTTTCCAACGTGCAAACTGTTGTTCTCGATGAAGCCGATGAAATGCTCAACATGGGATTCCGGGATGAACTTGAAGCAATCCTCGATGAAACTCCGGCAGAAAAAAATACTCTTTTGTTTTCGGCAACCATGCCTTCCGAAGTCCGCTCCATGGCAAACAAGTACATGAGTAATCCTGTTGAGATTACCGTTGGGAAAAAGAATGCCGGGGCAGAAAATATAAATCACGTTTGCTATTTGGTTCATGCGCGCGATAGATATCTCGCGTTGAAACGCATCGTTGATTTTCATCCGGAGATATACGGAATTGTTTTTTGCCGAACGAGAAAAGAAACTCAGGAAGTTTCCGATCAGTTGATCAAAGACGGTTACAACGCTGATGCGCTTCACGGCGATCTAAGTCAGGTGCAGCGTGATGTTGTAATGAATAAATTCAGAATCAAACATCTGCAGCTTCTTGTTGCAACGGATGTTGCTGCTCGCGGACTCGATGTTGAAAACTTGACTCACATTATCAATTACAACCTTTCGGAAGAATTAGAACTTTATACGCATCGAAGCGGACGTACTGGGCGAGCAGGCAGAACCGGCACGTCGATAGTGATTGCCAACTTGAAGGAAAAAAATAAAATTTATGAAATTGAAAAGCGGCTGAACAAAAAGTTTACTTTTGCGCATGTCCCGCTTGGAAAAGAAGTTTGCGAGAAACAGTTGTTCCATTTGATCGATAAGATGGAAAAGGTGGAAGTAGATTCATCCGAGATCGAACCGTTTCTTGCCGAGATCAACAGAAAACTTGAGTGGCTTGAACGCGACGAGCTGATCAAAAAATTTGTTTCGCTGGAGTTCAACAGATTTCTCGATTACTACAAGAACACGCCGGATTTGAATGTTCCCGATGAATCAAAACCCGGCGGCAGAAGTAAGGGTGCTGTTGACGGATTTACGCGCTTCTTTATTAACCTTGGCAGACTTGATGAACTGAAGCCGAAAGAATTGATGGGATTAATAAGCGACTTCACCGGTATCCGGGATATTGAAATTGGCGAAATCAAAATTCTAAATACATTTTCTTTTTTCGAAGCCGATTCGAAATTCAAGGATATAATTCTTAAGTCGTTCGCACACAAAGAATACAAAGACAGAAGAATTACCTTGGAAGAATCTCAATCAAAAGGTAAAGAAAAAGGCAAGTCTGAACGCGGCAAAAGTTTTAAAGAAGGCAGATTCAAAAGAGAAAGAAGTTTTCGTGATGATAGTTCCCGCGGTAAAAAGAAATTCCGCCCAGAGCGAAGAGAAAAAGAAAACGGATTTCAAAAAGAAAAGAGAAACAAATACGGAACTGACCGGAAAAGAAAACGATAAAACAATTCTTGATTTGTTACGGAATTATTTCTTCTCTTTTACAACGTATTCGTCTTCACGCTGAAAATTGTGAACCATAATCTCGCCGAGTAAACCAATCGCAAAAAATTGCACACCGACGATTATCAGCAAAATACCCAGAAAGAAAACCGGTCTGTTTGCTATCGGCGCGTGAGGTTTGATGAAGAGCAATTCATACGTTAAAAATAGATTGATAACTATTCCTGCAAGCGCGGCTATGAATCCGAAGAATCCAAATAGATGCATCGGACGTTTGATATAGCGCGTTGTGAAAATAACCGTGATGAGATCAACAAAACCTTTGAAGAAGCGTGTGATGCCGAATTTTGTTTTTCCGTATCTGCGCGGATGATGTTTTACGACAACTTCCGAAACCGAAAATCCTTTCCATGCGGCAAGAACCGGTATGTAGCGATGCAGTTCCCCGTAAACGTTTATGCCCTGCACAACTTGTTTACGGTAAGCTTTAAGTCCGCAGTTGAAATCGTGAATCTTAACATGTGAAAAAACGCGCGTGATATAATTAAAGAAACGCGACGAAATCTTTTTGACAAACGGGTCATATCGTTTTTTCTTCCATCCGGAAACGAGATCGTAACCTTCCTCAAGTTTTTTCAGAAGATTAGGAATTTCGGAAGGGTCGTCTTGAAGATCCGCATCCATCGTGATAACAGCATCACCCGTTACGTTTTTAAACGCAACCTGCAGCGCCGCGGACTTACCGTAG
>JAJYMU010000103.1 GCA_021786655.1 Bacteroidota bacterium | reverse complement strand
TCTCGATCAAATTTTAGATGTAAATGTTATTCTGAGTTTTACTCATCCCAAAGACAGTATTAAAACTTCGGAATTAGTATTAGCTTTGCCGGGTAAAACAATTACAGTGATTGAATCTAGCGAGGAATTCGAGAAATCAGTCAGTTTAGCCGTCGAAAAAATAAAAAAACAATTAGGCAAAATTAAAACGAAGAAATTATCTCGAAAAAAGAATGAAGATTGACGAAAAAAACATCACGCAAAAAGAAAGTATTACCGTAGAGTTCTTTTACAATAACACCAAGGACAGGTTTAAGATAAAGCTGTTGAACGAGCGCGTCGGATTTGAACGGGAGATTAGGGATCAAAATCTACACAGACCTGGTTTGCCGCTCGCGGGCTTTTTGCAGTTGTTCTCATTCAACCGCATTCAAGTTTTTGGTAATACTGAAATGCGATATTTGAAAAGTCTCACTACTAAAGATAGAATTAAAGCATTAGAGAAAATTTTCAAATACGATATTCCTTGTTTCATCATTACATATGATAATGCCCCATCCAAAGAAATGATTGAACTAGCCAACAAGTCGGGCATACCAGTTTTTGGAACGAGCTACTCTACAACTAAACTAATTTATGTTATCACTGATTTTTTGGATGATCAGTTCGCGCCACGACTTACAATACACGGATCGCTCGTTGACGTGTATGGTGTCGGAATGTTGTTCGTCGGAAAATCCGGAATTGGAAAAAGCGAAGTCGCCTTGGATTTGGTAGAGCGGGGACACCGATTAGTAGCCGATGATGTTGTGATACTTACGAAAAAAGGGGAAGGTATATTGATGGGTTCGGGCACCGATCTTGTAAAACATTTCATGGAATTGAGAGGCATCGGCATCATTGATATTAAAAGCATGTTCGGCGTACGAGCGATTAGATTCCAGAAACGGTTGGAAGTAATTATTGAATTGGAAATTTGGGATGACAAAGCTGAATATACAAGGACCGGTCTTGATGATTCATTTCTTGCCGTTATGGATGTGGATATACCTTACATCAAACTTCCGATTATTCCCGGCAAGAATATCACAGTTATTTCGGAAATAATTGCTTTGAATTACTTGCTGAAACACTATGGATATGATGCTGCTAAGGTTCTTCAAGAAAGAATTACTGAAAAAATTCGTAAAAAAACAGATGAAATAAATCGCGCGGTTGATTATTTTGAGCATGATTTTGAGTAGAATTCCGGCACGTTTAAGCTTGACTACAGGAGCTTGTTTTATTATCTTCGCACCCTAATTTGATATGAAAAAATTTTATTACTTTTCAAAATCTAAACTGAAATTCGTGGAAATACGAAGTTTCTATAAGAAATTCGTATTCCTCGTCTTATTCTTTTCGGTGCTAGTTTCATTCTTCGTCTTTGGTACGTTCGTTGTGTTCAACGAATTCATCAATCCGGATTCTGAAGTTAAAGTACTGAAGAAGAATAACGCAGTGCTAAGAGATCAATTTGATCAGCTTTTAGAAAAATATAAAAAGCTAGATGAAAGAATTACAGCCCTTTCTGATAAGAGCCATGATCTAAGACTTAAAGCTGATCTTAGTCCAAACCCTCAAGATGATCAATTGTATGGTATCGGCGGTAGTGTCTTTGAACCCATCAAAACAGCAAGCATCGGTAACCTTGATAATTATCTCAACGATTTAAACTCATATGTGAATAAAGTTTCTCTCAAAGTAAAACTTGAAACCAATAACTACGACGAGATCGAAAAGACTCTAAAAGATAACGAACAATTATATAATAACATTCCGGCAATACGACCATGTGAAGGTACGATCGAGAACGATTTCGGAATGAGGATGCATCCTATTCTGAAAATTATGCGAATGCATAACGGTGTTGATATAGTTACGGATGCCGGGACAAAAGTTTACGCGCCGGGTGCCGGTGTTGTAGATTTTGTTGGATGGCGCGGCGGATACGGACTTACTGTTGAAATTGATCACGGCTTTGGGTATCGAACCATTTACGCTCATCTTGAAAAAGCGAATGTTAAGCAAGGACAAAAAGTTTCGAGAGGGGATATAATTGCTTTCACCGGAAATTCCGGAAGACTTTCCACAGGTCCGCATCTGCATTATGAAGTTAGGCACGATGGAATACCTTTGGACCCAAGAAATTTCATATTTGATGATGTAAGTATTTTCGAAATTGTCAAAAAATAGAAACCATTTCAGGAGAATTGACAATGATTTGGACCGTCGAATTAGCATCTTATCTAGATGACGCTCCGTGGCCAGCTACAAAAGAAGAATTATTAGATTATGCAGAACGTATTGGTGCACCGCTCGAAGTTGTTGAAAATCTACAAGAACTTGAAGACTCGGATGAGCCGTATGAATCAATTGAAGATATATGGCCGGACTACCCGAGCGACGAAGACTTCTTTTACACCGATGATGATGAATTCAAATCTTAACATTTTAAAACATGATAAGTGAGTTTTTGTCAGATATTGTTGAACAAGAAAAAGCAAAAGCAATCTTAACAAGAATTTATCAATCGAGGCGTGTTCCACACGCCTTTCTTTTTTCCGGTAAAGACGGCATAGGCAAATTTAACACCGCAATTCAATTTGCAAAACTATTGAATACCGGTGAAGAGCAATCTGATTTCAACACGGAGCTGAATGCAAAGATATCATCTCTAAACGAACCTTATATAAAACTTATTATGCCTTTACCTCGCGGTAAAGGAGAGGGAGGCGATGATTCGGCGTTCGATAAACTATCTAAAGAGATTATCGAAAACGTTACTCAAGAAATCAAAAAGAAAGCCGCAAATCCATATCACAAAATCTCCATCGAAGATGCTAATACAATCAAGATAAGCAGCATACGCGAGGTTAAAAAATTTGTTTCAGTTCAACTAGATGATGTAAAATTTCGTGTGGTAATAATTCTTGATGCACATTTGATGAACGATCAAGCGCAAAACGCGCTACTTAAAAATTTAGAAGAACCTCCGGAAGGTATCATTTTTATACTGATTACTTCGAACAAAGAAAAATTACTACATACAATCCAGTCAAGATGCTGGACAATAAACTTCGAACCGCTGTCTGAAGCGTCGGTAACTTCAATAATGAAAAAGTATTTTCTTGCAGATGACGCCGTTGCATCCAAAGTCGCTCACTTTGCAGATGGGTCGGTTACCGATGCCTTATCATTAACTGTTAGCGAATTTGACAGCATCCTTGAGAAAACTATTTCAATACTTAGGTTTTCTTTAGCAAAAAGGTATAATTCTGCTTATAAAGAATTGTACAATTTCTTGAAGGACAACTCGAACGATTCTATTACAATGCTGGTTAGAATGATCAAGACGTGGACACGTGACGTAGCTAAGAATAAATCCAATATAGAGAACTACTATTTTGAAAATTATACAGATACACTGTTTAAGTTTAATAGTAGATTCAGTGAAGTAGATATAACTAAACTATTTTCAACATTGGATTCCTTAGATGAAAACTACTCCAAGAAAGTTAACTTGAATGTATTATCCCTTAATCTTATATTTGAAATAAGTTCAGTATCTATTGGGAATTAGAAAGTGTTTAGAAATGATATAGATCAACAAGTTATAGATAACTTTCAAAATAAGCTATCAACATCTTCTGAGATCATACCAGTCGATAATCTTTTCACTAGGATGGTGGTTAGAAACATTAGTGAAAGACATCATAACGTCAGCAGTTGTATCTCTTGTAGTTGGAATACATGCGATAGATTGTTAACCGAGGACAGGACGATCGTTGAGATATCGTGCAAAGGATTACTGCCTTGTAACTTCAGCGAGGTTCCTCCGGTTGAAAAAAATCTTGAGCTTTTTCCTGAAGACTTTATTATTGTCCAACATGACGAAGCTTACGAAATAGCCCAAGTTAAGCTAA
>JAJYMU010000182.1 GCA_021786655.1 Bacteroidota bacterium | reverse complement strand
AATGCCGCTGCCGGAAAATAAACGCTAAGAAATTTTTTGTAATTAGCATCGCTGAGATCAAGCGCGTCGCTTATAATGAATGATAATTCATTTCGCTTGCGAATACTTTCTTTATCAGGTATAAGCGTTGCTTTCAATTTGAGAATTTCATTCGTGTAAATTCTAACTTCGGTTGTGCCGAAGATTTTTTTCTCCTCCGAAACAAATGCCGTTATATCTTTCTCAATAACCTTGTTTATATCCTTGATTATCAACGGTACCGGCACATCGGTAGGCAGTTTAACAAAATACTGAACACGAATAGAATCTTCTTCTGCCGGTTTGACTTTCTTAGTAGAGATCCAATCTTTTTCAATTCCGTAATCATCCAGCACCTTGAAGAAAACATTTTCGATTTGATGAACTGACCGCTCGTTAACCGGTTCTCTTTTAGGCGGCTTCTTTTTGTAATTAAGTGCAACATTAACAATCAAGAGCACGACTGCTGCGGCAATCAAAAATTTGATGATTTTAGTTTTCAGATTAGTCACAATACTTGGCAGAGCAAAAAAAATGATTTGTTATGAGTTCTTAAAATTTGGTTTTCTTTTTTCAAGGAAAGCCAACGTTCCTTCTTTGAAATCTTCCGTACCGCAACAAATTGAGAACAAACTGGATTCAAGATTCTGACCTTCAGCATCCGGCAAATCATCACAGCTGACAATTGAACGAAGAGCCATGCGGATCGCAACTTGTCCCTTCGAAGAAATTTTTTCTGCAAGCTCGGTAGCTTTTTCCATCAACTCTTCTGCTGCATAAACCTTGCCTACCAACCCGATTCTGAAAGCTTCATTTGTGTCAATCAGATCGCCGGTTAAAATCAGTTCTGCGGAAATACCTGAATTAATCAATCGTGTTAAACGCTGGGTGCCGCCGTAACCGGGAATAATTCCAAGGTTAACTTCCGGCTGACCAAATTTTGCGTGTTTGGATGCCATGCGGATATGACAAGCTAATGCAAGCTCGCAGCCACCGCCGAGCGCATAACCGTTTACAGCAGCTATTACCGGCTTGCCGAGTTTCTCAATCAAGTTGAAAACTTGCTGACCTTTTTCTGCAAAGGTTTTTCCGGCAACAACATCAAGGTTGTGCAATTCGGAAATATCGGCTCCGGCTACAAATGCTTTTTCACCTTTACCGGTGATAACAACCACATTTATCGCCCCATCCTTTTTGATTGAATTGAAACACTGTTCAAGCTCATCGAGAGTCGCATCGTTCAGGGCATTCAGTTTGTCCGGTCTGTTGATAGTTACAAAAGCAATTTTGTTTCGGACTTCAAATAAAATGTTCGCGAATTTCATTTCATCCTCTTTAGATTTTTACAAAGATTGGAATATTAACCCGTAGATCGAACGAAATATATTGATAAGAAGGCAAATAATTGTAGTAAGTAATTACATCGAGGAGAAACATTGAAAACCCGGCACCGACATGAAAACCGAATTTGCCGAAGTCTTCTATATAGTCTTGTTTTCCAGTGCCCAATTTAAACTCATGAAGATTTTCTATGTAACCGAAGTGCGCGCCAACATCTACAATCGGCATAAGCAAAACAATATTCTCCAACAACGCTGGAAAATAATATCTTACTCCGGGTGAAATAGTTAGCATGTTGCACGAATACGACGAATAATCCGTTCTTCTGTAAAAGTCCAAACTTCCCGGATAATGTTGATAACCAACGGTTGTGTAGAGAAACACAGGAAGAAATTTATTGTCGGTATAAGAAATTGTTACATCGAATCCGGAACCGATATTTCTGCTGTCGGCAAAATTTGCAATTGGAAACCGGGGTCCTACTCCAACAGACATAAACAAACCTTTGGCTTCGCCGAATTTAAATTGTGCTAGAAGCGGTGTGCTGAGAAACACGATCAACAAAAAAGTTCTTTTCATTTATGCCAGGTTTTATTTTCCCAATAGTTGCGTTCCGATTCCATATTTGAAAACCAGTTCGCCGCCATAAACACCGGTAATATAAATTAGATAGCAGCCGAGCATCCCCAGTGGTATAAAAACATATTTTAGATTACCGTCAAATTTTTTCTTCAACACGAGATAAGTTCTGAGAACCAGCACTGCAAAGAAATACCAAAGTGTAAACGTTGCAAATTCCTCATGCAAATCAATCGATGAACCGTAGCTGCCGTAATTATTTTTCAATATCTGTTTCGCCAAATCTTGCGCCTGATTACCGGTAAGTACTGCGCCCAACGCCATTACGACGCCTGCAGCAAGCGTAATGTATGCCGCTTTTGAAAGATATTCTTTACTTAAAACTATTCCGAATGTCTCGAAAAAAAAATAGAGAATAAAAAGAGCGATGGGAAAATGAACAAGTATTGGATGAAGCCCGGCTAAAAATTCCATTGTTTTCTTTCGAGTTTTTATTCCGATAGTTGAAAGTAAATTAGACCAGCATGTTAATTCAAATATATCATAATGAACTTAGAATTCAAACAACCACTTGCACGATGATTGCAAGAGCGCATAGTCAATTAAAATTTCTTATCCGCACAGAACACTGCCGCCGTTCACGTTTAAGATTTCACCGTTGATGTGACGCGCGAGATCGGAAGCGAGAAACAAAGTTGGTCCGGCAACATCTTCCGCACTCGCAATTCTTCCGACAGGTATTCCTTTTCTAATACTTTCTCTGTATTCCGCATCTGCAAAAACTTCGTCGTTCATTTCGGTATCAACCCAGCCTGGTGCAACAGAATTTACCGTGATGTTATACGGCGCTAATTCAACGGCAAGAGATTTTGTAAACGATATCATTCCTCCTTTGGAAGCAGCATAGTGAGAATGAAAAGCTTCGCCGCGCTGACCGGCGGTAGATGTTATCAAAATTATCCGGCCAAAATTGTTTTTTTTCATATACGGTGTTACAGCTTTGCAGAACAAAAAAGTCGAAGTCAAATTTATTCTGATCAGCTCGTTCCAATGTTCCAGCGTCATTTTATCAAGTGCGCCGTCGTTCCATATTCCGGCATTGTGAACAAGTATGTTCATCCCTCCAAATTCCGCCGCAGTTTTATCAACCATTTCGAAAATCTCTTTTTCCGATTCCATATCAACTCGGAAACCTTTAACATTTTTCCCAAGATCGTTTTCAAGTTTATCGGAATGCGCTTTCGATTTCTTATAAGTGAACGCAACTTTTGAGTTTGCCTTCGAAAACATTCTCACACAAGCTTCACCAATTCCGCGTGAACCACCGGTGATAATTGTTACCTTGTTTGAAAGATCGATCATGTTAATACCTCACCTTAAATAAAAATAAACCTTTGGCGGGAACGGATTCGTCCGCTTCTTCCCTATTTTTCTTTTCCAAAATATCATGCAGATAATTTTTGCCGTTTTCCATTTCGACGGCATTTAACAAAGTGCCCACAATGGTTCTTACCATACCATGAAGAAATCTGTTGGCGGTGATATAGAAAGTTGATAAATCTTTTCCTTCTCTCCACCAAATTTCGGATACTTCGCAAAACTTGTTTTCAATCTCGGTATTTTTTTTTGAAAAAGAAGTAAAGTCATACGCGCCGATAAGTACGTTACTCAATTCATTCAGTTTCTTAAAATCAATTTTGGCAATTTGCGGATAATGATAGGAATAAGAATTATAAAACGGCGACTTCCCTTTTGAAATCAAGTAAATGTAACTTCTGCTTTTCGCATCGAACCGGGCATGGAAAGATTCGTCAATTTTCTCAATAGATTTTATCGCAATATCGTTTGGCAAAATTGAATTCAACGAATAAGAAAATTTATATGTGTCAATTTCTTTTTCCGTTCTGAAGTTTGCAACCTGTCCAAGCGCATGTACGCCCGCATCAGTCCTGCCGGAACCAATCAGATTAACTTTTTCCTTAGTTATAACTTCTATGGCCTAGATC
>JAJYMU010000295.1 GCA_021786655.1 Bacteroidota bacterium | reverse complement strand
ATGTCTTCTGAGTCTTTCTTCCAAATTGCTAGTTAAACCAACATAGATATAATTTTTCGAAAGACTTTTTATTGCATATACTTTGTGCATCGCTAGCGCGCCTGCCTGCCGGTAGGCAGGTCTACCAATTCCGCCATCCGGGCAATTTTAAAAACAATTTTCCTTGCTGTTGCTTTTTCCAAAATGGTCTACCAACCTGTCCCGATCTTATCGGGATTCCGCCATCCGGGCATTTCTCTGAACCAAAAATAATTAAGATCGGATTCTTATTCAAAAAGTTTATCTGTTCTTATACGCTTTAATATCAGTCGAATCTTTTATTTGGTATTTATCAAAAAAGTGAAAAGTAGTGTCTCTGTACATATCAAACGGCGCTGGAATATCTCTAACATTTATGATGTCGGTGATAAATCCGGTCCGGCAGTCAGACGAATAAAGTTTCGGATCGCCCAATTCAAAAATTGATTCTTTACAAAACTTTTCAGTTACAACTTTTCCGTTTGCCGGCGGAGTAAAATCCTCTAACGGAAGTTTCAACTGATCATAAACATCATGCATAAAGATTGCCCAAATTGGAAGAGCAGCTCTGGCGCCCTGACCGTAGTCGCCGGTGAAAGAAACTCTATGATCGTCGAAGCCAACCCACACTCCGGCAGCGAGCTGCGGCGTGTAACCTTCGTACCAAGCATCGGCATATTCTTGCGTGGTACCGGTTTTACCCGCGGCGGGGCGCTGAAAATTATAAGTCGCACGGGCAGCAACACCCGTTCCTTCATCAATAGCCGTTTGAAGCATACTTGTAACGATGTAAGCAGTTTCTTCCGGTATTGCTTCGCTAGCATTAGATGTGAAATTATCTATAAGCACACCGTCCTTATCTTCAATTCTTAGAATGGAAATTGGTTCGTTGTAGATACCGCGATTTGCCAATGTAGCAAATGCCGATGTCAATTCGAGAGGCGACACTAAAGAAGTGCCAAGTGCAATCGATGGAACCAAATCAAGTTTACTTTTAATTCCCATCATCTCAGCAAATCTGCCGATTTTCCATAAAGGCGCATGATCTTCTATGATCAACCTTCCCGCCACTATGTTGATAGACAATGCCAGCGCTTTTCGTAATGTTGTAAATCCGCCGGTAGAATGATCAAAGTTTTGCGGACTCCAACCGTGGAAATCAAACGGTTGATTTAGAATCGGGTAAGCCGGATACAATCCATTATCGATTGCGACTGAATATACAATGGGTTTAAAGGAGGAACCGGGCTGGCGTCTAATCTGAGTAACGTGATTCAAACCGTAAGCAAATCTTGGGTCTCTTCCGCCAACCATTGAGCGTATTTCACCGCTGCTGGGATCGATACAAACAAACCCGACTTCAATTCGTTTACCCACTTCTTTAACCGAATCGACCAACTTCCTATCAGTCAAGAGTCGGTTATAAATTGCGCGTTTGGCTGCTGCGGTTTCGGCATTACGGTACTCAGGCCGATTCGTAATCGCTTTGTCAATCATTTCCTTAAGAATGTAAGAATACTTATCCCATCGCCAATGTTTATCAAATTGCTTCTGAAACTCATTGATGTGCGTTTGAACGGCTTTGTCTGCGATCTTTTGCATCCGGCTATCGAGCGTAGTGTAAATATTTAATCCGTCCTGATACAAATTGAAGCCGTACTTATCGGAAAGTTTTTCCATTTGCTGCCGAATATATTCAACAAAGTGAGGCGCAATTCCTCCGCGGACACTTTCTTCAATTTTTTTGTAGGAAAGTTTTATCGGTTCCAGTTTCAGCTTTTCATATTGAGCTTCACTTAAAAATCCTTCATCAACCATATTTTGCATAACAAGATTTCTTCTTCGTAACGCGTTTTCATACCGCTTAAAAGGATCATAAATTACTGCGGATTTTAGAAGCGCCACAATTACACCGGCATCAGAAACGTTCAAGTCTTTAACGTCTTTATCAAAATAAGTTCTTGCGGCTGTCGCAATTCCGTATGCGCCGTGCCCAAACCACGATATGTTGAAATACATTTCAAGAATTTCTCTCTTTGTGTAAGTCTTTTCGATTTGGATTGCCGTAATCCATTCTCGGATCTTTCTAACAAACGTATCGAACAGCGATTCTTTGTGTATCTTGAGCGAGTAAAGATTTTTTGCCAACTGCTGGGTGATTGTGCTCGCGCCTTCGCGTTTGAAAAGCAGAACATTTTTTACCATCGCTTTGATTAAACGTTGGAGATCAACGCCCCAATGCTTGTAAAAACTTTTATCCTCGGTTGAGATCAACGCGTTAATAACCACGGGCGGAATGCTATCGATGCTAACTTCAACACGGTTCTCGTTATAAAATTGTCCTATCAAAACACCATCTTTACTCCAGACATTGCTTGCCAGTTGCGCCTGAGGATTTTCCAATTTATCGAGTGTCGGCAGTCCTTCGAATACATACGACATAAAAAGAATCACGGCAATAATAAAAATTGCAATGCCTCCAAGAATTATGTATCGACGGTTTTTCCCGTTCAGTTTTTGTGTTCTGTTTTTTTGCGGCATTTGTTTTGCGTTCATCTTAATCCCAATCAATTATCTCAAATGAATCGGAAAATTTTCCGTAACAAGGTTTATCAAGCCATGTACCGAGATTTATGTAAGTACCGTGTGAATATTTTTCGAGTGCGCGTTCGTGCGAATGACCGAATATAACGTAATCGTAACCGGAATCGATTTTGGCTTTGGCTGTTTCAAATAATCCGTCAATTTGCCCATAGTGTTTGTTAGCCGTGTAGTCGCGGCTGGTTCTACTTGTTGCGCTCGCAATCTTGATTCCCAAATCGGGATGAACGAGCGAATAAATTTTCTGCAAATATCTGTTTCTCAGAAATTTCTTCAGAATTTTGTAACCAAGATCATTTTTAACCAACCCGTCACCGTGCGCCATAAAGAATTTTTTCCCGTTCAAACTCATGTCAATCGAGTCGTGGTACAAAGCGGCTCCAACTTCCTTTTCAAAAAAATCGCGGTGAAGAAAATCATGATTGCCGATTATGTAATGAACTTTCTTCCCCTTTTCCGAAAACTCTTCCAGAGAAGCTAGAGTTCTAACAAATCCTTTCTGAATAACACGTCTGTATTCGAACCAGTAATCGAACAGATCGCCAATGATGAAAAGTTCGTCGCATGATTCTTTCGCGAAATCCAAAAACTTAAGCAGCTTCTTTTCCCTCTCTTTTTCAACCTCACGGGAAAGCAAACCCAAGTGAATATCGGAAATGAAAAAATAATTCTTATTCAATGTGTTGATGTTTAGTTTTCGGATTTTGGTTTAATGTCCGCCAATAGCCAACCGTCCGGATCGAGTATAATTTTAGTCGGCTTCTTTTTCGATTCTAATTTAATTTTTTGCTCTTTTGAACTTATCCGTTCGGTCAAAACTACGAACTGGTCATCGTTATCAAAAATCATTTTAATATCCACCGGAAATTTATAAATATCATAACCTTTTTGTAACTGTTTTATGTGAATAATTGTGGAAAAATTTTGTCCGGTCTGTTTTGTATTCCAATCGTATTCCAGTTCGATGATGCCCTGACCTTTGAAAACCCATTCGTTGAAAAACTGGTCGAGGTTCTTTCCCGAAACTTTTTCACAAACACTTTTGAAATCATACGTCGATGCATTCCCATATTTGTACTGTTTAAAATATTGCCTGAGAATTTTGAAGAAGCTGCTGTCGCCCACTTCCTTTCTTAACATGTGCAGTACCCACGCGCCTTTATCGTAAACAAGTTGACCGAAAATTGCGTTGCCGGGATTATAAAGCGTTCCGGTATCGAACGATCCGATTTTAGAATTCATGGTTGATTGCAACGCCTTGAACCCGCTTCGTTTTTCCCAATAGAGAGCAACTGAATAAGTAGCGAAACCTTCATTTAGCCAAACA
>JAJYMU010000094.1 GCA_021786655.1 Bacteroidota bacterium | reverse complement strand
ATTAGCTTTTACTTGTTCTAACCCCACGCTCTCGCCTCGTAAGCCGCAAGGCGAAGCGGGTAAGCGTGGGGTTACTAAACAAACCTTTTCTCATAGGTTCGCCTTGGCGAATTAGTCCAAAGTCTATTAACCTAAACCTGACAGCATTGGGGATACAAGGGGTGGTTTAAAAGTTATGAAAACAAATGCAATTCGAATTCTAGAAACACACAGTATTGAGCACTCCGCAATAGAATACCAGTTTAACGAAGAAGAAATAGACGCGGTCTCGGTTGCAAATAAAATTGGTGCCGAGCCTGAAACGGTTTTCAAAACTCTAGTTGCTCGGAATGATGGCAATGAAATTTTGGTTTTTGTGATCCCGGGAAATTTTGAACTGAATTTGAAAAAAGCTGCAAAAGCATCCGGCAGCAAAAATATAGAAATGATCAAAGTAAAAGAGTTGCAGCCGTTAACCGGTTATATCCGCGGCGGGTGCTCGCCGATAGGAATGAAAAAATTATTCCCAACGTTCATAGATGAAACAGCTCAACTTTATGACAAAATTTACTGCAGCGCAGGTGTGCGCGGAATGCAGATAAACATTGCACCGAACGATCTTTGCGTGGTTACCAGGGCAAAATTTGCCGATCTAATCTGATTTTTATTTTAGGTACTTTTTTTATAGATTTGGCACCAAAATTTAACGGAGATAATCATGGCAAAACAACAATCCTTTGCCGATAAAGCAAAAGCGAAGCACAGATCAGCCGCGGTGAACGTGAAGTTTATCAAAACTGTAAAAACGGCAGCAGGCACTTATAAATTTCAAGAGAAATTTGTTAAGATCGATGATATCAGCAAAATAAACACGATTAAATAAAAAAAGCGGCTTAAGCCGCTTTTTTTTACCCACACCTTACTCATTTTGCTAATCCGCGGATACAACTTCTATCGGCTGATTAATTTCACGTCTCAAAAGATTTTCTATCGCAACCAATGTTCCGCGGATAGAACTTGGGCAGCTTCCGCATGCGCCCTGATAACGGATTTTCAAAGTCAATCCTTCCATTCCGGTAACTTGCAATCCACCGCCGTCGCCGGCAAGTGCGGGGCGAACGCGCTGATCCAAAATTTCATTAATCTTTTTTAGCAGCGCAGACTCTTCTTCTTTGCTCACGCTAAGCGGTTCTTCTTGCGGGATAAGAGTTTTGTCAAAATTTTTAATGAACTCAACGAGTGGTCGCTGAATTTGTCCCCAATTTGCTTTGGGTTCTTTCTCTATCGTAATAAATTTATCCATGTAGAATACAGAAACGACACCCGGAATTTCAAAAATACCTTTAGCTAACGGATCGTTAACAGCTTCGGCGTTGGTTTGAAAACTTCGTGTCTCTCTATTCAGCAATTTCTCGTTCAGAATAAACTTAAGCGCTTGCGGATTCGGAGTAAGATCAACGTCTTGAACCATTAACATATTGGCTCCCTTCTTTAGTACTTTAAACGAAAAGACATTTTAACTAGTTCAAATATACCAAAATGGCAGAAACTTTGGATTTATTTGTGATTACCAATGAGAAGGACGAACTCGCCTTTCAGTTTATTCTCAGAAACTATCTTTAGAATGTCGCTGATTTTCCCGCGGTAAAATTTTTCAGTGGGTAATGTTAGGTTAAACGCGACGCATATTTCGGTTGATGCGCCGAATATTTTTGAAACGTCGGTAAGTATAGCCGAAAGGCGGTAGGGGGTTTCCATGAGTACGATCAGTTCTTTAATCCCTTTAAGTCTCAAAAGTTCTTTCTTTCGAATATCACTCTTTGGAGATAGCCACCCGGCGTAATAAAATTTGTCTAACTTAAATCCCGAACCTACCAACGCGGGCAGTAATGAACTCGCGCCGGGCACAGGCACAACATCGATCTTGGCGTCTATACATAAGCGAACCAAACTTGTTCCCGGATCGGAAAACAGCGGGGTGCCGCAATCGGAAATCAGCGCAGCGCTCTTTCCCTTGGCAATTGTAACAAATATTTCTTGCGAAGATTCTTTTTCGTTGTGTTCGTTGAGCGTGACTAATTCTTTGTCGATTTGAAATTGGGAGAGGAGTCGTTTAGCTTCTTTGAATTCTTCGCAGATTATGAAGTCGACTTCTTTGAGGACGCTTAACGCTCGAAGGGAAATGTCGTCATAATTGCCGATTGGTGTGGAAACTATGTAGAGTTTATTGGCGGTTGTCATGCTGAACTCGTTTCAGCATCTTTATCTCTATCATACCAATCCTTAGCCAGATCGGCCCAATCTTTATTTACTGATTCGATGAGATTGATTTTCCAATCACGATGCCAGTTCTTGAGTTGCTTTTCTCTCTTAATGGCAGAGTTTATATCTGAGGTCTCCTCGAAATATACGAGCTTTGTGATGTTATATTTTTTAGTAAATCCATCGAGAAGTTTTTCTTTATGTTCGTATACTCGTCGTTTTAAGTCGTTAGTAACGCCAACATAAAGAGTTTTTGATTTGTTGGTCATTATATATACGTAGTAATTTTTCATAGTAGACCCCGAAACGAGTTCGGGGTGACAAATGAGAAATACAAGTTATACTAATTCTTTTACAGCAGAACCTAGATTACTCAACTCAACTACTTTCTTTTCGTTTGTTGAGCGGAGTTTCAACTCAACGTTTCCGTTTTTCAAATTCTTCTCGCCCACAACGACTTGCAGAGGCATACCGAGCAAGTCTGCATCGTTGAATTTGAATCCGGCGCTCACATCGTTTCGGTCATCGAACAAAACTTCGTAACCTTCACCAATCAATTCCAGATAAATTTTTTCACATGCGTCTGCGATAGTGCTGTTCTTCATATTCAAACCAATTAAATGAATGTTGAACGGATTGAGCGGAGCTTTCCAGACAATTCCTTTCTCGTCGTAATTCTGTTCGATGAAACACGCTAAAATTCTTTCCACG
Organism: Bacteroidota bacterium; assembly: GCA_021786655.1. Classification (GTDB taxonomy): domain Bacteria; phylum Bacteroidota; class Ignavibacteria; order Ignavibacteriales; family Melioribacteraceae; genus Fen-1258. The sequence goes on along the minus strand of JAJYMU010000094.1, from coordinate 1,002 downwards.
CCGATTCCGTAGCTTCCCATCACGATCGGATGTTCTTTTCCGTTCTCATCAAGATACATCACTCCGAGCGCGTCTGAATATTTCGTTCCGAGCTTGAAGATGTGTCCGAGTTCTATTGCTTTGAACACGTCGAGTGTTGCGCCGCAGCGTGTACATTTCTCGCCGGACTCGACAGTGCGTAGATCGAAATATTCAACTTGAGGCACGTCGCGCTGCAAATCGATTCCGCCGAGATGGTAATCATTTTTGTTTGCGCCGCTGTAAAGGTTGTTTCCATTCTTCAAAAGATTATCTGCAATGATTCTATGTTTAAATCCGATCGGACCGATTGAGCCCGCGTCCGCGCCGGAAATTTCTTTCAGCTCTTCCGGATGGGCGGGACGAACATTTCCACCGAGTATTGAACCAAGTTTTGTTTCGTTCACCTCATCGTTGCCGAGCATCAGAACGAGAACAGGCTGTCCGTCATGAATATAAACTCTTGATTTGGCGGTTTCATGTTCGTGAATTTTTAAGAACTCACAAAGCTCATCAATGGATTTTACATTCGGCGTCGAAATTTCATAAGGCGTTTTACTTTCTTTATTTTGTTTTGCCTGCTCTGCAATCGATTGCGCGACTTCCACATTTGCGGCGTAACCGCATCCGGCAGCTGCCGGATCGCAATACGCAACCGTGTCTTCGCCCGCATCGCTCTTCACCATAAACTCTTCAGATTTGCTGCCGCCCATTGCTCCGCTCGAAGCGCCGACAACAAAATATTTCAATCCGCATCTATCGAAAATTGCGCGGTAAGCTTTATCATGAAGCGAATAGCCCACATCCAAGCCCGCAAAATCTTTATCGAGCGTGTAAGCATCTTTCATGATAAATTGTCTTCCGCGAATAACTCCGCTGCGTGGGCGCGGTTCGTTTCTAAACTTTGTTTGAATCTGATACCATATTTGCGGTAAATCTTTGTACGATACAAGTGAACCTTTTGCGTGGTATGCGACAATTTCT
>JAJYMU010000254.1 GCA_021786655.1 Bacteroidota bacterium | reverse complement strand
ACCGCACTCGAACAATCAAGAAAGGAATTACGGAAAATATTTTCACTTGCCGTCGATAAACTCGGAGAGAAACGCGCGGCAATTTTCGAAGCGCAAATTATGATTCTTGACGACCCGATTTTGTTGTCAACAATCAAAAATAGAATTACGAATGAAAGACGGGCGCCGGAATACATTGTTAACGATGAAATCTCCAAGTACACAGATTTGATGAACGCATCTCACGAACTTTACATGAAAGAACGTTCGCATGACATTGAAGATATTAAAAATAGAATTCTCCGTAACCTCAAAAAGAAAAAGTGGAAATCAAGAATTGCAAATGATGTTATTGTGGTGACCTCAACAATTACTCCTTCCGACACGGTTTTGTTTTCGAGAGTAAACGCAAAAGGTTACGTTACAGATTTTGGCGGACTGACCTCGCATGCGGCGATTGTTGCGCGCTCATTGAATATCCCGGCAGTTGTAGGACTTCATGAAGCGACGAGTCGAATCAAGGACGACGATCTGATCATAATTGACGGATTCAAGGGAGAAGTTTTTATCAATCCGGATGAGAAGCTGTTGAAAGAGTATCAGAAGAAGATTGTTAAACTCGCTCAGCGTGATTCGGACTTGCTAAAGTTGAAAGACTTGCCTGCAGTCACTTCCGATGGAAAAGAAATTCAGCTTTTATCCAACCTTGATATTCTTGATGAGATGGAAATAGTTACGCAAAATTGCGCGCGCGGAATCGGACTTGTGAGGACCGAAGGATTGTTCGAGGAGTACGAAGCTTTTCCAGATGAAGAAGAACAGTTTAAAGTTTACAAAGAAATTTCCGAACGGATGTATCCCGGCGCGGTTATCATCAGGGCATTTGATATCGGCGGCGATAAAGTTTTGCCGGTTGATCTTCACGAACCGAATCCTTTCCTCGGCTGGCGCGGTATAAGATTGCTTCTCGATAATCCAAGTCTGTTCAAAAAACAGATAAGGGCAATTCTTCGCGCGAGCACTCATAAAAATATTAAGTTCATGCTGCCGATGATCGCTTCGCTTGCGGAAATCAGAAGAACAAAAGAAATTGTAAAAGAATGCCAAGAGGAATTGAAGAAAGAAGGAACGGCATACGACAAACATCTTGCGCTTGGAATAATGATTGAAATTCCGTCCGCAGCTGTGTTGATAAAAGATTTTGCGAAGGAAGTCGATTTCGTCAGCATCGGCACAAACGATTTGATTCAATACTTACTGGCTGTGGATAGAGGTAACGAAATTGTTTCGGCGTTGTATCAAGAATTCCATCCGGCGGTTGTTCAAACAATCAATCACATAATTCAAGGGGGAAAGGAAAGCAAAATTTTAGTAAGCATGTGCGGCGCCATGGCGGCAGATCCGTTTGCAGTTCCGCTGCTGATCGGCTTAGGATTAGAATCGCTCAGCGTTTCGGCTTCCGCAGTTCCTTTGATCAAGAGAATTATTAGAAATATCGACAGCAAAGAAGTTCAAGTTTTGGCAAAGGAATGTCTCGCGTTGAATACCGAAAAAGAAATTAACGACCGGCTTCACAAATACTTCAACCACAAACTGCAAGATCAAATCAAAAATCTATACTGAGGAACAAATGAACATTACCGAAATGGTCTCCAAGTACGACCAATCCAATCAATTTAAAGTTTTGAAAGAATCTTTTAAGCAAGTAGAGTACGCATGGAATTTGGATGTAGATCTTAAATCCATAAACACATCAAAAATTAAAAACATAATTGTCACCGGATTAGGCGGTTCTGCAATCGGCGGCGATCTTATGAGCAACTTTTCCCGGAAAGATCTGCTATTACCTTACGCTGTAAACCGGAATTATGAATTGCCCGGTTATGCCAACGAGGAAACGCTTGTCATCGCATCATCTTATTCCGGCAATACCGAGGAAACGATTTCGGCGCTGAATAATGCGGTGCAAAAGAAATGTCAAATAGTTTGCATTACAACCGGGGGAAAGATAGAAGAAATTGCGAAAAGTCACGGTTTTCCGGCAGCAAAATTGCAGCCCGGATTCCAGCCGCGATACGCCTTATGGATAAATTTTTTTACATTGCTAAAAATATTCCATAACCTCAAATTAGTACCGGATCAAACGAAAATTGTAAAACAAGTAATCGATCATCTGAAAACTAAAGGCGAGGAGTATTCTAAAGAGAAGAACGAAGCTCTACAGCTTGCAGAAAAGTTAGTCGGTTTCATTCCGCTTGTTTATGCGGTTGCAGATTACACTTCCGTCGTTGCGACAAGATTGAAAGGACAGTTCAACGAAAACTCGAAACTTCATGCGTTCTACTCGAGCTATCCCGAATTGGATCACAACGAAATTATGGGATGGGAAAGTTTCGGCGCGCAGAAGATGAATCTGAAAGTGATTAACATTCTCGATAAGGAATACCACTCACAAGTATCCAAACGTTTTCAGATTACGTCGGAGATCATTGAAAAGAGCGGATGCGAAATAATTAATCTTGAAAGCAAAGAAAATGATTTCAGACTTCGATTGATTGATTTGATTTATCTCGGCGATTGGGCAACGTATTATTTAGCGGTGCTTCGCTGTTTTGATCCGACATCAATTGGAAATATTATTTACCTGAAGGAACATCTTTGATCAAATCTTGGCGGAAATACCTTTTTATTCTGATATTCATCCCGCAAATTATTTCCGCCCAGTTTTATTTTTTCGGCCGCAACAAAGTTCAGTATGAGAAATTCAACTGGAAGGTGATTCACACCGAGCATTTCAACATTTACTACTATGACGACTTCAAAGAATTAGCGGAGATCGGCGCAAAGTATGCCGAAGAATCTTACGACATTCTGAAAGTGAAATTCAATTTCTACGTCATCAACAAAATTCCGCTGATATTTTATAACACGCACACTCACTTTGAACAGACGAATGTGACGACATCTTTCATACCGGAAGGCGTCGGCGGATTCTTCGAGTTTATGAAAGGCCGCGTCGTCATTCCATATATGGGTTCGTTAGGACAGTTCAAACATGTAATCCGTCACGAACTCGTTCACGTTTTTATGACGGGTAAACTCTACAATGTTTTGTACGATCATAGAGTCAGTACCGAAAGAACGCCGCCGCTTTGGTTCACGGAAGGACTTGCGGAATATTGGTCAACGGATTGGGATACGCAATCGGAAATGGTGATGAGAGATGCGGTACTCAACGGTCAATTTGTTTCGCTTGTTAACCTTGATATGATTTCCGGTTCGTATCTGATGTACAAAGAAGGACAGCGGCTTTTAGGTTTTATAAGCAAAGAATACGGCGAGGATAAAATCCTTGCGATCATGGAAAACTACTGGCGCTTCAGCAAGTTCGATGATGATCTGGAATTTACGCTAGGTTCAAAACTAGAAGACGTTGATAATAAATGGATTTATAAAATCCGGCAAGAATATTATCCGCTCTACAAGAATAATTATCCGCACTTCGTTGAAGGCAAAAAACTTACCGATTTCGGTTTCAACTTTTCACCGCGGATTGTGGAACACACCGGAAAGAAAGAAATTTATTTTGTAGGAAATTATTACGGCTACACTTCTCTAATGAAAATGCCATACGCTCCAGACACTCTCGAAACCGTAAAACCGGAAGTTGTTGTTCAAGGGGAGAAAGATGCAGTCTTCGAAGCGTTTCATCTGCTGGAAAATTCCATTGCTGTTTCTTCCAACGGATACGTGGCGTTTGTAACGGAATCACAAGGAAGAGACGTGCTTCATTTGTATTCGGTTGATAAAGATGAAGTTGTGAAGAACATCGGTTTCAACGAATTGATACGGATGAAATCGCCAAGCTTCTCGAAAGACGGAAACGAAATTGTATTCAACGGTACCGATAAAAAAGGTTTCAGCGATCTCTACAGCTATAATCTCAAAACGGAAGAACTGCAAAGACTGACCGACGATTATTACGACGACATTGATCCGGCTTTTAATCAAGACGGA
>JAJYMU010000064.1 GCA_021786655.1 Bacteroidota bacterium | reverse complement strand
AACTTGGTCAGTTGGAACTCCGAAATTATAAATCATATCCAGATTCGCACTTGCAACATCCAAATATATCTTATTGTTTTCATAGAGAAGATATTTATTGTCGAACTGCTGCGCAACTTCTTTACCAACCTCATAGTTCTTCTGCGAGATGGATGGGCCCACATAAACAATCAAGTCGTCAGCTCGAGAATTATATTCTTCCTTCAGCCTATTCAATGTTTTATCCAATATTTTTTTTGTTGTGCCTCTCCAGCCGGAGTGAACTGCAGCGATTAAATGATTTCGATTATCATAAATGAAAATTGGTGTGCAGTCAGCAGTGGAAATTGCAAGTCCAATCCCCGGTTTAGCAGTTATCATCGCGTCGCTCTCGCCAATTAACCCAGCTTCATTCACCGCTGTAATAATTTCCGAATGAATTTGTTTTTGAAGTGCTATCTGTGACAAATCCAAACCGATCTCTTTGAAGAAAGCATCTCGATTTTGTTTAACCGTTTCAATATCATCCCCCACAGTGAGCGACATGTTGAAAAAGTAGGGTGCAGTTCTTTCGAGACCAATCTTTGTAGAGAAACCAAAAATCAATTCATGATATTTATTAAGAAGTGCACTTTTTATTATCTGCATAGTTGAATTTTCTGTAATGCATAGTGGCTGTCTCAATAGTAATTTTTCAAAAGTGTATCTGCGGAAATCATTTTCAATCCGTGTTATCTGCGTTCTATTTTCAAAATCAATTACTTTTGAGACAGCGTCAGATTAGATTACCTTTAAACATTCGTCAAGGTCGAACAAAATATCGTCCGGATTTTCCAGTCCGATCGCAAGTCTGATTCCGCCCGGATCGATTCCGCGTTCTTCCAATTTTTCCGGCGGAACAACTGAATGAGTCATCGATGCGGGATGCTCAATCAATGTTCTTGTGTGACCAAGACTAACGGCAAGCGTCATCGTGTAAGCATGATCGGCGGCGTAATCCATGAAACGTCTTCCGTATTCTTTACTCTCGGCGGGAGTTCCTCCCTTCAATACAAAATAGATCATGCTGCCCGGCGCAAAGTTGCCGTTGAAATCGATCATCTGTTTCTTAGCAATTTCATAATACTTGAAATTCGGCAAGCCGGGATAATTCACAAATGCAATTTTCGGATGGGCATTTAAGAATTCAGCAATGCGCATTGCTGATTTAATTTGATGCCTCTGACGAAGTGCAAGTGTCGGTAAACCGTATGTTAAAATTGCCCATGCGCTTTTCGTGTTCAGAACGGCTCCAAAATCTTTGCGGTAGAGCAACATCAAATCACGGAATTTTTTCTTTCCGATTACCACTCCGCCCATGTCCGTACCGAATCCGCCGATACCTTTCGTTAGAGAGTGAACGACAAAATCAGCGCCAAGCTCAATCGGTCGCTGACAAAAAGGCGTTGCAAAAGTATTATCGATGACAATGTAAATCTTGTTCTGCTCGCTTCTGTCTTTGTTAATCTCATCTACAACTTCCCGCACTGCCTTGATGTCGATAATTTGAATGTTAGGATTCGCCGGCGACTCAAAATAAATGACACGCGTCTTTAAAGTTAGAGCTTTGTAAATGTTATCCATATTCGTTAAATCGATTGGAACCCATTTAATATTATAACGAGGATACCAATTTGTGAAAAGCGAAAGAGTGCATCCGTAAAGCGTGTTATGAGTAATTATTTCCTCGCTGGTTGTAGTAAGAACCCCCAGCACCGAAGCAATAGCGCCCATTCCGGTTGCAAAACTGACTGCCATCTCACCCTTTTCAACATAAGCCAAATTTTCTTCGAGCATATCTTTATTTGGTTCGCCAAGACGGTCATAAATGAAAATCGGAGCCTGGTTGCCAAACTCTTCCGTATTTGCAAACTGCATGAATCCTTGCGCTCCCCTTTCTACTGAATCAAGTCGGAAAGTTGTGGATGATGAAATCGGAGCCGTAACATGATGCGAATAATCCCATTTGTCGCTCACGTCCTTACCATAAATCAAATGTGTGTCCATCGAGTATTTCGTATCATCCACAGAATTTTTCTTTTTTGTTGTCACATCGTTAGCCACAACTGCCTCCAAATATTTTCTCTTATGCAAAATTACGGAAATGAATGTTGTGATTCTATGAACGAAGTTATCAATGTTCTCAAGATTTGGCTGTTAATCTCTGGTTGGCATTCGAGCAATATTCATTTGGTACTCTGAATAGATTAAAAAATCTTTACAATTGGAACATTTACATAGATAGTTTGAATAACTATATAAGAATGGAAGAAACTTTAGATTATACTAATTATGATTATTTGATATCTATTTATTATAAATCGTTATTTTATTAATCTTAACTAAATAATATATTTTGTATTATTTGCAATATATTTGGAACTAGAATTTAGCACAATATTTTAAGATGAATAGGTATTCAATTAACTCACGGTCGGGCATAATATCAGCAATAACTTTGCTGCTGGTTTTGTCAATGCTCGTGGCTACAAGATACTTCGTTAGCTGTGATACTACAGACTATAACCCCACCTCTAAAAATCAGTGTGTGAATACAAATAACACATCCGACGAGTACAACTTCGCACATCATTTCATTGCGTTGGCAGATCCAACAACTTCTGACGAAGATATTATCGATTACAACGACATTCATAAAGTATATAAGCTGTTTAACACCGCAAGTCTTCACAAAACGATTGATTGTTTGGATATAACGTTGAATTCAGAAAACTTGGAGCAATTCAATTGTCTTTCAAATAATTTCTCTGCACACGAAAAAACGATCCGACTTAGGTCCATTCTTATCTGAGAAATAATTCTCAGGCTAAACCTAACTAACAACATTTAGCAAAATTTTCCGTTCAAGGAAAAAACTATAATTCATTTTATTCCAGGAGGAAATAATGAAACCTAACATTTTAATAAAAATCTCGTTCGTTGCTTTGTTTGCATCGGCGAGTTTGTTGACGGCAAAGGGAGAGAATCATAAATCTGAAACAATTCTATATACCACGTATCAGTCGGGAGGTTCAGATTGGGTAGCTCCTAAATACGTCGAAAAGCTCAAAAATCCTTTAGCAGGAAATGCGAAAGCAACTAAGGATGGCAAAATATTATTCAATACAAATTGCGTGACTTGTCACGGCGATAAGGGTGAAGGCAATGGTCCTTCTGCCGCAACATTAAATCCAAAACCAAAAAATCTTACATCGAAACAAGTTCAAGAACAGCCGGATGGTGCGTTATACTGGAAGATAACAACCGGAAAACCGCCTATGCTTTCTTGGCAGCAAACTCTCAACGAAAAGCAGAGATGGTCGTTAGTGAACTACATTCGTGAATTAAGAAAAAAATAAACAAAGGAGTGAATCATGAAAAACAATATTCTTAGCAAGGTAAGTCTTGCCTTAACGCTATTTCTCGTTCTTGCATTGACGGATAATTCTTGGGCAATACCAAGTTTTGCTCGCCAAACTGGAATGTCTTGTAATACATGCCACACAATTTTTCCAGAGTTGAATGCGTTCGGAAGACAATTTAAACTGAACGGTTACACTATGGTTGGTATTCCAACAGTGCAGGCAGTGGCACCAGCAGACAGCGACAATACAATTCTGAATCTCGTGAAGACTTCACCTTTCTCGGCAATGCTTCAAGCATCATATACATACAAAAGCAAAGAGCAGCCGGGAACACAGAACGATAATTTTTCGTTTCCGCAACAGCTCAGTTTATTTGTTGCCGGTTCACTTACGCCAAAGATCGGTGCCTTCATCCAAATGACTTACAGCGATCAAGACGGATCATTTGGTCTGGACAACACGGACATTAGATATGCAGATCAAACCGAATTGGCAGAGCAGCCGTTTACTTACGGTGTAACCTTAAATAACAATCCGTCCGTTCAAGATTTATGGAACAGCACACCGGCATGGAGACAACCGTACGCAGCATCTTCAACTTCTCCAACTCCATCGGCTGCAACATTGAT
>JAJYMU010000220.1 GCA_021786655.1 Bacteroidota bacterium | reverse complement strand
AATGGCTGCATGTTTGTAAGGTAACGGAAGTTGTTAAGGGGGAAAAAATCACTTACAGTTGGCGCTACGATGGTTACGTTGGTATTTCTTATGTGACGTTTGAATTATTCTCCGAGAACAATAAAACCAGATTAAAATTAACTCATGCCGGTTTGGAAAGCTTTCCTGGCGATGTTGTTCCGGAATTCAAGAAAGAAAATTTTGTAGAAGGTTGGACTCAACTCATCGGTACTTCTCTCAAAAACTTTGTTGAATAAAACTATTGGTGCAATAAGGAAAAGGAATGACATGAGAAAGATAAATTTTCAAAAGTTGCTTGCCGGAACCAACGATAAATTTCTCAGCACTGGTATCCTATTACTTCGCTGTACTATTGGAGGAATTTTATTCGTTGTTGGCGCAGGCAAAGTATTCGGCTGGTTCGGAGGTATGGGTCTTGAAGTAACAATCCAAATGTTTGTAACTAAAGTTGGAATTCCCGCTCCGCTGGCTTACTTAAGCTGCTACACGGAATTTGTTGGCGGCTTGCTGCTAATTCTTGGTTTGCTCACTCGTCCTGCTGCGTTTGCGGTAACGATAAACATGCTGGTTGCAACGAGAGTCACGATGCCGAGAGGTTTTCTTGCGTTTGCATCGTATCCTTTCACTTTGATGATTATCGCAATTGTAATCATGTTAGCTGGGCCATTGTTTTATAGCGTTGATTATCTTTTTGCAAAAAGCGTTGAGAGTTTCAAAACTGATGATAACTTGACATTATAATAAATAGACGAAAAAATTTTCGTTGGAAGTGCGGGTTGTATTCGGATGAGCTATGATCTGGTTCCTCTATGATTAGTTTGCTGACGACAAGAAAAGTTTATTCTGACTATTTTTTTAAAGCCGACAAGTTTTGCGCTATAGAATCAACAGTTTCTACGCGGATATTCGAAATAAGTAATTACAATTCATTGCTTGTTGGGTAAGAATTAGTTACTTTTTTATCGAGTCGAATCCGAAGTTTTGATTTATAGCATCTGTGGGATTATTCTCGACTAGATTGAGAGTAACTTGACATGAGATCGTTGCTTTTTATATTTCTTCTTTTGTTGCTTCCTCAAAAAAATTCCCGATCGGTAATTGATGTAGCCAAAATCGATGGAGCCATCAATCCGGTTGTTACCGATTTTCTTCATGATGAAATCAAGAAAGCGAACGAAGAAAATGTTGAGTGTTTAATAATCCAATTCAACACGCCAGGCGGTCTGCTAAAATCAACAAGATTAATCGTTAGCGATATGCTCGCATCAGATGTTCCGATTGTAGTTTATGTTTCTCCCGCCGGCGCTCAAGTAGCTTCAGCCGGAGTGTTTATAACACTTGCGGCAAATATTTCCGCGATGGCGCCCGGGACAAACATTGGCGCCGCACATCCGGTTATGATGAGCGAGGGCGGTCAATCAAATAAAAAAGACAGTCTCGATATCATGATGGAAAAAGTAACCAACGATGCCGCTGCATTTATCCGAAGCATTGCAGAGAAACGGCACAGAAGTATTGAATGGGCCGAGAAAGCTGTGCGGCAAAGCGTGTCTATATCGGAAACCGAAGCGCTGAAAGAAAATATTATAGATATCATCGCCAAAGATTTGAATGATCTTCTGGTTCAACTCGATGGACGCAAAGTTGAAACAGCAAGCGGCGAACGAACAATCATCACGCAGAATGCCGAGATCAGATACAAAGAAATGAATGTCGTTCAAAAACTTTTAGACATAATCAGCGATCCGAACATTGCCTACATACTTATGATGATCGGAATCTACGGACTAATATTTGAGCTGAGCAATCCCGGTTCAATCTTGCCGGGAATTGTCGGTGTTATTTCGATAGTGCTCGCGTTTTATTCGTTTCATACTCTCCCGATTAATTATGCCGGTTTAGCACTCATCGTTTTTGCTGTAATTCTTTTCATCGCCGAAATAAAAATTGTAAGTCACGGGTTACTCACAGCTGGAGGAATAATTTCTTTTGTGGTAGGATCTTTAATGCTGATCAACACGGATGTTTCGTTTGAGTTTGTTTCCATCTCGCTCAGTGTAATAATTACCGTAACCATCTTAACGGTTTTGTTTTTTGTTTTTGCGATTGGAAAAGGACTTGTCGCCCAACGAAAACAGCCCTCAACCGGAAGCGAAGGATTGATTGGAGAAATCGGAATTGCGCTTTCGGAAATCTCACCTGACCAGCCGGGACAAGTATCGCTGCACGGCGAAATTTGGAATGCGGAAAGTCCGGAAGACGAAATTGCTAATGGTATGAAAGTTCAAGTTGTTGGAATTGAAGAATTGAAGTTAAGAATCACGCGAAGTTTGAATTGAAAAACTTATAGGAGGGAATAATGATGCAGCCTGAATCAATAACAGTACTTTTCATAATTATTTTTTTTGTTATTATAATTCTTTCAAGCGCAATACGAATTCTGAGAGAATATGAACGCGGTGTAATATTTAGATTAGGAAGACTGATCGGCGCAAAAGGACCTGGATTGATTTTCTTGATCCCGATTGTTGATCGAATGGTGAAGGTAAGTCTTCGCGTTGTGGCGATGGAAGTCCCTTCGCAAGATGTAATAACACGCGATAACGTTTCGATCAAAGTTAGCGCCGTAATATACTTCCGCGTAATTGATGCAGCGAAGGCAATAGTTCAAGTTGAGAATTTCTTATTTGCCACCTCGCAACTTGCACAGACAACTTTAAGAAGTATGCTTGGGCAATCTGAGTTGGACGAACTTCTTGCCGCGCGGGAAAAGATCAATAAACATCTGACAGAAACTATCGACACACACACGTCACCATGGGGCATCAAGGTTTCACTAGTTGAAGTTAAGAACGTCGATCTGCCGGTTGAAATGCAGCGTGCGATTGCAAAGCAAGCTGAAGCCGAAAGAGAACGCCGCGCCAAAATCATACATGCGGAAGGCGAGTTTCAAGCATCGCAGCGTTTGGCTGATGCGTCAAAGATCATCAGCAGTTCTCCGTATGCGTTGCAACTGAGATTTTTGCAAACGTTAACCGAAGTCGCAGCAGAGAAAAATTCTACAACAATTTTCCCTGTGCCTATTGATTTGTTTAAGCCATTTTTTGAGCTGATGGAGAAAGCAAAGAAGAAAAAGTAAATGTTGTCATAGGTAGGTGCGTTCGCGGTTGTTATCAGCCAATATTTTGTAAGCTCTCCAAAAATGGAATTAGTCCGGCTTATCTGCTAATTTTCATTTGTGTCTTTCATACCGTTTAAATTATGAATTAAAAAACCTGTTGATGAAAAAAACGAAAATTGTAGCAGACAATAAAATTCCTTTCCTCAAAGGAGTGCTTGAACCTTTCGCTGAAATCGAGTACCTTGCGCTGGGCGAGATTACAAAAGCAGCCGTTAAAAATGCTGATGCACTTTTAGTGCGGACAAGAACTAAGTGCGACGCGAACCTTTTGGACGGCTCCAACGTTAAGTTTATTGCAACAGCAACAATCGGTTTTGATCATATCGACGCAAAATATTGCGACGCGCACAACATAAAATGGGTTAGTGCGCCGGGCTGCAATTCGACTTCAGTGATGCAGTATATTGCTTCGGCGCTTCTCACTCTCGCTGAGACGAAAAACTTATTGTTATCCGATCTGACTATTGGAATTGTTGGTGTCGGAAATGTTGGGACTAAAGTTGCGCGAGTTGCAAAAGCTTTCGGCATGAAAGTGTTGCTGAATGATCCGCCGCGCGCACGTGCAGAAGGCAATCAAGGTTTTGTTGATCTCGACGAATTGATTTCACGGAGCGACATAATAACATTTCACGTGCCATTGAATAAAGAGGGGCGCGACAAAACCTTTCACATGGCGGACGAATCTTTTTTTGGAAAATTTGATCGCGAAAAAATTATCATTAACACATCGCGCGGAGAAGTAGTTAACACCTCTGCTTTGAAAAATGCAATCAACAATAAAGTGGTAAAAGCTTGCGTATTTGACGTTTGGG
>JAJYMU010000242.1 GCA_021786655.1 Bacteroidota bacterium | reverse complement strand
AGAAGCAATTGAATCAGCTGCTCAGGCAATGACTGAAATTGTTTCTCAAGGCAAACGCCCGCTTTTTGTCGGAACTAAAAAGCAAGCAAAAGGTACCGTAGCTAACGAAGCAAGAAGATCGGAAAGCAATTGGGTTAGCGAAAGATGGTTGGGCGGAATGCTTACCAATTTTTCCACGATCAGAAAAAGCATTAAGCGTTTACAAAATATTGAAAAGATGGAAAGCGACGGCACGTTCGAAAAGATTACAAAAAAAGAGAGACTCGTACTGACGCGTGAAAAAGACAAACTTCGTAAAGTATTAGACGGAGTTGAGACAATGTCTAAAATGCCCGGCGCTTTGTTCATCGTTGACATCAAAAAAGAATCGATTGCTGTTAACGAAGCATTACGTCTCAACATTCCTATTTTTGCTATCGTTGATACGAATTGCGATCCGGATCCGATTGATTACGTTATTCCGGCAAATGACGACGCATCGCGCGCCGTTGAAGTGATAACAAGAGTTATAGCCGATGCAGTTATTGAAGGCAACGCAAAAGCTAAAGAACTTAGAGCTCACGAAGCCGCTGAAAAGGAAAAAGAAAAGAAAGTTTCAGGAGAAGAACATGAAACTGAAAAAAAGGATTCAAAAGGAAAGGTAAGAAGGGTAAGACTCGAAGGTAAAGATGATAGGAGACCGGAACGCAGAGATCATAGAGATAAACTGGCTAACAGAGACCACAGAGAAAGACCGGATAGAGATGCTGGCAAGAAAGTAGAAAAACCGGAAGAGAAAAAAACAGAAGCCCCATCGCAACCAAAAACAGAATCTTCTCAAGAAGAAAAATCGAATTAAAATTTAAATTTTTGAAAATAGTGAGGTGAAACAAGTTATGGCGATAAGTGCAAATCAGGTAAAAGAGTTAAGAGAAAAAACCGGCGCCGGAATGATGGATTGCAAAAAAGCAATGGAGGAAGCTAATGGTGATTTCGAGAAAGCGATTGAGATTCTAAGAAAGAAAGGTGCATCTGTTGCTGCTAAACGTGCCGAAAGAACTGCTAATGAAGGACTTGTGTTGACCAAGATTTTTAATAATGGTAAGTCCGCTGTAATTCTGGAAGTTAATTGTGAAACTGACTTCGTTGCCAACAGCGAAGATTTTATAAAGTTCGCAAACTTTGCTTTAGATATTATTGTTGCCGACAAACCGAAAGATGTTGCGACGCTTCTGGAATTATCCAAAGACGGCAAGAAAGTTGCCGACGAGTTGAATGCGCTCATTGGAAAGATCGGCGAGAAGATTGAGATTTCCCGATTTGCATTGGATAATGCAGAGAACGGTTTATTGGTAGATTACATTCATCACGGTTCAAAACTTGGAGTTGTCATTCAAGCTGATAATGTTCCGGCTGATAAATCCGCCGAATTTCAACCTGTCTTGAAAGATATTGCCATGCAAGTTGCGGCTATGCGTCCGATTTCAATTTATCGCGACGAAGTTGATAAATCTGTTATTGAAAAAGAACTTGATATTTATAAAGAACTGGCTCGCAAAGAAGGTAAACCGGAACAGATCCTCGAAAAAATTGCAACCGGAAAACTGAATAAATTCTACGAAGAAAATTGTTTGTTCGAGCAGGCATTCGTAAAGGACAACACGAAAAAAGTTGGTGCGCTGGTTGATGAGTTCAATAAAAACAATTCGTCGCAAGTGAAACTAGTCAAATTCAGAAGATTTCATCTAAGCGATGAAAAGAAGTAATTTGAAAAGGTCTTATTTCTAAATAAGACCTTTTTTTTTATATTGGAAAATAAATATGAGCCAAACAATAAAATACAAAAGAATTCTTCTTAAGCTGAGCGGCGAATCTCTTGCCGGCGAAAACGAAGTTGGTATCGATTCAAAGATTCTAAATTTCTTTGCATCGGAAATTAAGAAAGTTCACGAGCTTGGCGTTCAAGTCGGAATCGTTATCGGCGGAGGAAATATCTACCGTGGACTCGATGCCGATGGTCAAGGTATTGATCGCGTAACAGGCGATCAGATGGGAATGCTGGCAACTGTAATAAATTCGTTGGCGCTGCAGAATGCTTGCGAAAACACCGGCATGTTCACCCGGTTGATGACGGCAATAAACATGGAAGCTTTTGCCGAGCCTTACATTCGCCGAAGAGCAATCCGCCATCTTGAAAAGGGGAGAGTTGTAATATTTGGCGCCGGCACAGGACATCCTTACTTCAGCACCGATACTGCCGCTTCTTTACGCGCCGTTGAAATAGAAGCGGATGCAATTCTGAAGGGCACTCGCGTCGAGGGAATTTTTGATTCCGATCCGGAAAAAAATCCGGATGCGTCCCGCTTTGAAGAAATCTCTTACCTCGATGTTCTTCAGAAAAATTTACGCGTGATGGATATGACGGCAATTAGTTTGTGCAAAGAAAATAATCTCCCGATCATAGTTTTCAATATGGATAAACCCGACAACCTGCTGAAAGTCATCACTGGAAAAAATGTTGGAACTTCTGTCGGAAATTTTGCGCAGGCAACTAAAAATTAAAATAAAATTGTGAGGATCTTATGGTAAATCATCCGCAAGTAAAAGATGCTCGACAAAGAATGGATAAAACCATTGAAGCTTTCAGAACTGAAATTGCAAAAATAAGAACAGGCAAAGCAACCACAGCTCTGCTTGACGGAATCAAAGTGGACTACTATGGTAACCAAAGTCCATTAAATCAAGTAGGAAATGTTTCCGTCCTCGACGCCCACACGATTTCAATTACGCCGTGGGATAAAAATATGGTGCAGGTAATTGATAAAGCTATTCTTGCATCTGATCTGGGATTGAATCCCATCAGCGACGGGACAAACATTAAAATTCCGATTCCGCCCTTAACGGAAGAAAGAAGAAAAGAACTTGTAAAGCTGGTGAAGAAATTCGGCGAGGAAGCAAAAGTTGCATTAAGAAATGTGCGCCGTGATGCGAATGACCATCTTAAGAAACTTGAAAAAGAAAAGAAGATGACCGAAGACGATTTGAAAGAAGCGGAAAAAGAAACGCAGAAACTAACCGATGAACATATCGGCAAGATTGATGAGATCATCAAACACAAAGAAAAAGAGATTATGGAAGTTTAGTTTAGGTTCAAGTTGCAAGTTGCATGATAAAATCCCAGCAAGCGTTGGGATTTTTTTTATCTCCTTTAAGTTCCATAAGACTTTTTTATTACCATTGAATTTCCAAAAATAAAGACATCTTGACTTAATATATGATTCTCTTTACTTTAATCTTTGTAAAAGCATTTTTAATCGGTACGAGCGTGTAATCAAAAAAAAATTACGGCTGAACTAATCTTACCTTTAACTCAATTTTTTTAGCTGTTGATTTTTGTTTTCGTATCGTTAAAATAATCAGCAAGGTTGATTATGCCGGAACTTTTTCTTCTTATAATTAAAATTTAGTCAAAAGGTTATGTGCCCGCAGAATTCATATAATAAATTAAGTGCAATAATAGTTGATGATGAACTTCATGGAAGAGAAAACCTAAAGAAGATTATTGAAAATTATTGTCATGAAATTAAAATACTTGGCTGCGCTGATTGCGTTGTTGAGGCAAAAGAGCTTGTGAGCGTTCATAATCCTGATGTAGTGTTCCTCGATATTAGCATGCCGGTGCTTGACGGCTTTGATTTTCTTGATGAATACGATGAACGAAGCTTTATGGCAGTCTTCGTTACTGCACACGATGAATTTGGTATAAAGGCGGTAAAAGCGGGTGCATCAGATTATCTGCTTAAACCGATTAACATCAAAGAGTTGAAACAAACGATAAAAAAACTTTTGATGACAAAGAATCAAAGAATTAAAACTGATCCGGCAACCGATATAGATAAAATAGTTATTCCAGCAACCCATGGTTTTAAGGTTTTATTGGTAGATGATATAATCCGGTTGGAAGCTGAAGGATGTTACACAAAAATAGTTGTCAAAGAAGGCAAGGATACAATAGTATCCCGTACGCTAAAAGATTTT
>JAJYMU010000174.1 GCA_021786655.1 Bacteroidota bacterium | reverse complement strand
ATTGTCGGACTTAAACTTGGCATTGATTCGTGGTCGGAGGTAGAAAGGTATTGCGGGAAAACATTCTTCTTTGACTATCCGAAAAAACACGTGAAATAAAAAGCAGAAGCACAAAATTCGAAGGACAAATTTTTCTTATTTAACCATCTTGGAAATCGCTTTGAACTCGTCTGTGCCGCAGACATTCAGCATTTCAAACAAAATTGATTCGGTCAGTGTGATTTCAGCGCCGTTGTTTTCCATTCTTCTCAATGCAGTTTCGTAATCAAATTTTCTGCGAGATGAAACCGCGTCCGCCGCAACCTGGACTTGGAAACCGTTAGCAATTAAGTCGAGAACCGTCTGCATTACGCAAACATGACTCTCGATTCCGCAAACAACAATCTGTTCCAGATTTTTAGATTTTAGATCATCAAAAAGATTTCCGGCACCACAACAACTAAAACTCATTTTCTGAATTGCTTCAGAATTTCCAAGAGCCGTTTTTATTTTGGGTTCCGTTGGGCCTAATCCTTTTGGATACTGCTCGGTAAAATAAATCGGAACATTTAAAATTTTAAAACCGTTTATCAGTTTCACAGCGTTCTCTACAACACGCTCATGTTCAAAGATTACCGGTAATATTCTTTCTTGAATATCAATTACCAATAGAGCGGTGTTTTCTCGTTGAAGTATTTTGGGATGTCTCTTCATAAACTTCCAATTTTCTCGGTTACATTCTTCTAATTCACAATTCTCAATTCACAATTCTCAATTAATATAGAGGATTCATTCCATACTTGCCGCACGCGTACATCATTAGAATTGAAGCAAGATCAATCGCTGCGCGCTTCTCGTCGTCTTCAGCAACAACAAGATCGTACACTTCAGCAACAAGTTTCATATTCGATAAAATTTTTTTCAATTCAGAAAAAGTAGGTTCGCCGTGCCAGTTTGCGACCCGTTTAATCAAGTTCTGTTCGTTACGCCGCAGCAATTCGGAAAATGTTATTATGTTGGAACTGAGTTTTGTTCTCGGTTTGCAAATTGTAATCAGATCGTTTGTGTACTGATCCCACTTCTTCGCAAGGTCTTCGTATTTATCGTACATTAAATCTTTCGCCTTATCCAAAGTAAACTTTGCGCGGGTGAGAGTTTTGAATTTCGGAATCAGCGCATAACCATCGTAACTTTTTATTCCGGTTCCCTTTTCAACATACTTCCATCTTCGCAACAACTGGCTTGCTGTCTGAATGGCAACTACTTTATCAAGTTCGCTGTCAATCACAACAAATTTGCCTTGCTGATAATTTACGACCGTGCACCAGTGTTCCCAATCCTTCACACTTAAAATGCAAGGATGGCCTTTCTTAAGTTCATTGACAAGCATGCGTCTTGCATCATCGGGGTTACTTGATTGGAAATGTTTCAGTTTGCATTGAAATCGCCGTGCGGCGCGTGATAAACCGATTTCGTCCGTGCCCGCCCACCAAGTGCTTCCGGCAATTATTCCGATCTGGTCTTCATCTTTGAAGACACCAAGCATCACAAGTGCATACTTGAGCGCGAACGGACCGCATTGATATTTGTTCGGTTGAGGATAAAAACTCATCGAGAAAAATTCTCATTCATCCTAATTGCCCGCAAAAATAACAAAACTTTTGATATGCAAAACATTTTTGTTTACTTTGCAAAAAAAAATTTGAGCGAAATGAAAGTCGCAATAGTCTTCAACGAAACTAACCCCGAACAATATAAAACTAAAAAGAAAGGGACTAAAAATCCGGATTTTAAGCCGGTTTTCAGCTTAGAAGAAAACAACCCATTATTCGAGTTTGAAGAAATGGCGAAAGCTTTGAAAAAATATAACTACGAAGCTTATACGCTGAACATAATGGATAATCTCAATAATTTCATTAAGGATTACGAGAAGAATAAACCGGATGTTGTTTTTAATCTTGTTGAATTATACAAAGACCAGCCCCGTCTTGAAATGAGCTTCACTGGGATTTTAGAATTGATGAATGTGGCTTTCACCGGCGCACCGCCTCTTGCTTTGGGAACATGCCAGAACAAAACCTTAACAAAAAGAATTTTGAGTTCGCTTGGAATACGAACCCCGCGTTACAAAATCATAAAGACAATGGACCGTTCTTTCAGATTGGGTTTGCACTACCCTTTGATTGTAAAGCCCGCGCTTGAAGATGCGAGCGTTGGAATTGATAACGATGCCATTGTTGTCAACGTAGATACTTTGAAAAAACGCGTGGAATATGTTTTCAATTCCTTCAATCAACATGCGCTGGTTGAAGAATTCATTTTAGGACGCGAACTGAACATAGCGGTCTTCGGTGATAAAAATCCTACCATACTCCCAATCAGCGAAATTGATTTTTCGCAGATGCCGGGAGACCTACATCCCATTGTTAGCTTTCAGGCAAAATGGGATCCTATGCACGTGGCTTATCATAAGACAATTCCAATTTGTCCGGCTCAATTACCCGATAAAATTCGCGAAGAAGCCGAAACCATGGCTTTGAATTGTTTCCGAGCCGTCGGGTGCCGGGATTATGCACGCGTTGATATGCGGCTTTCAAAAAGTGATAACAAACTTTACGTGCTGGAAGTAAATCCGAATCCGGATTTAACCGAAGACGCTGGATTCATGCGCTCGGCAACTCACGGTGGGTATTCATACAAGAAAACTTTGAAGATGATTGTGGATTTTGCGTATGAAAGGAAACACCCATCAGTTAGCAATTAAAACTCTCAAGATTTATCAGTGAAGATTTTTTCCAGGATTACTATCGCATCTTTAAGATTTCTCGCTTCGTGATCTGGTTTGATATTGGAATCACTGGCAAGAGGATATTCAGTCTTGCCGGTGTAAACTAGAATCGTTGTCGCGCCCAATTCCGATGCGCCGCGTATATCGGTTTCCAGATCATCGCCAATCATTACAAACTTTTGGTCATCTTGGTAACCAAGCAATTGCAGTGCGGAGCGAAAATAAAGCGGCGAAGGTTTCCCAATTAACACGGCTTCTTTTTGAGTGGCGTATTCTATTGCGGCAACAAAAGAACCGGCATCTAAAAGCAAACCGTCTTCGGCAGTTTTCCAGTAACGATTTTTCTGCATGGCAATCAGGTCTGCGCCGGCTAAAACTTTTTTGAAAATTTCGTTGAGCGTTTCGAAGTCCCAATTCCTTCCGTAATCACCGATAACAACTGCTTCCGGATTTTCATCATCGATCATATCTTCAAAATTGGATTTCACATTTTCAGCGCAGAAGACGGAAACTTTTTTAAAATGCATTCTGCAATAAACAGCAGCAGCTTCCGAAGCAGTCATAACCGGGATTTCCAAATTGATTCCGTTCTGCTTAAAGAAACTCAGAACATCCGCAGAAGTTGATAAAGTCGAATTGCTTAAAATACATGCGTTAACATTAGCTGATTTCAGAAATTCAAACAGCTCTCCGGTGAAAGGCGCAATTTTATTGTCGAGACGGAGAACTCCATCGAGATCGATCAGCAACGGCGGCTTCAAGACTCGATTCCCTTTCGCGCAAGAATTCCGTTCTGGTAGTAGTGTTTTACTTCTTTCATTTCGGTTACAAGGTCGGCACGATCAATGAGCGGTTGCGGGCAATATCTTCCCGTTAAAATCAATTCAACATTTTCCGGTTTAGTGTCGAGTACAGGAAGTACATCTCCAACCTTCAGCAAGCCAAAATGAATTGCCACGCAAACCTCATCAAGAATAATTAAATCAAAATTGCCACTTAACATTTTCTCCGATGCGGTGCTGAGCGCGTGTTTTGCTTTTTCAATTTCTTCTTGCGGCGGCGGTTCGCGTTTCAACACGAAATCATCTTTGCAGCTTTGCTCAATTGTTATCCAACCGGAAAGATTTTTAAGACTGTTCAATTCGCTGTAAGGATATTCCTTCATGAATTGAATGATGTAAGATTTTAATCCGGCACCGGCTGCTCGAACAGCTTGTCCTATTGCAGCGGTGGTTTTTCCTTTTCCAGATC
>JAJYMU010000050.1 GCA_021786655.1 Bacteroidota bacterium | reverse complement strand
ACCTATCACTGTTGCGTCGGTTAACCTCTGCAAAAGTTTGTATGCTATGTTGCCCGAATCCAAATCCGGGAAGATTAAAACGTTTGCGCCACCTTTAAGTACAGTGAACGGAAATTCCTCTTCCATTCTTTCCGGTACAACAGCAGTATCTGCCTGCATCTCACCGTCGATTATTAATTCAGGATGATTACTATGAACAATTTTTACAGCATCGGAAACTTTTTTAGTCTGCGGATAAGGTGCGCTTCCAAAATTGCTGAAAGACAACATCGCAATCTTCGGAACAATATCAAATTCCTTAACCATTTCAGCCGCGCTTACGGCAATTTCTGCCAGCTCGTCGGCGTTTGGATCAACGTTGACCGTGCAATCTGCAAAGAAATAAACTTTGCGTTTAATTATCACGATATACATTCCCGATACAACTTTTAATCCTTCCTTAACACCGATGCATTGAAGCGCCGGACGAATAGTAGCAGGATAATGCTGCGTTAATCCGGCAACCATTGCATCAGCGTCGCCGGCTCTTACCATCATAGCAGCATAATAATTAGGTTCATGCAGAAAAGTTCTGGCTTCCCGTTGTGTAACACCTTTTCGTTGACGCAGCTTGAAAAAATTATCGGCGTAGTCAGCCGCCTTAGAAGACGTAACCGGATCAATTACTTCAAATCGTTTCAGATCGTAACCTAAATCTTGAATTCTGGTTTTGATGACTTGTTCATTACCAAGTAGAACAGGCGTAGCAATGTTTTCATCATAAACGGAATTTGCAGCACGGATTATTTTTTCTTCTTCGCCTTCGGGATATACAACTTTCTTCGGGCTCTTCTGTGCTTTGTGAACCATGACCCGAACGATTTCCGTTGAGTACCCTAAGCGTTCCTGTAATTCTTCTGTATAGGTAGCCCAATTCGTTATTGGCTGACGCGCTACACCGGAATCCATTGCGGCTTTTGCAACAGCTGGCGCAACATTCCATAGTACGCGGGGATCAAAAGGTTTGGGAATAATGTATTCCGGACCGAACGAAAATTCTTTACCGCCGTAAGCATTGATTACTACTTCAGGAACTTTCTCCCTCGCTAACTGCGCTAGAGCTTTCGTTGCCGCCATTTTCATTTGCTCATTAATCTTTGACGCGCGAACATCAAGAGCACCGCGGAAAATAAACGGGAATCCTAAAACGTTGTTAACTTGATTAGGAAAATCGCTGCGTCCTGTTGCCATAATAATATCTTTGCGCGCATCGATAGCATCTTCGTAACTAATTTCCGGATCAGGATTAGCCATAGCAAAAACGATTGGATTTTTTGCCATGCTCTTAACCATTTCTTTCGATACAACATTACCTTTGGATAATCCAACGAATACATCGGCTTCTTTCATTCCATCGGCTAAATCTGCATACTGGTGATCTTGAGCAAAAAGTTCTTTGTACTTGTTTAGATCGGTTCTTTTTTTGTTTACGTGTCCTTTTGTGTCAAACATCGAAATGTTTTCTCTCTTAACGCCGGCGGCAACATATAATTTACAACAAGAGATTGCAGCGGCGCCTGCACCGTTCACAACAAGACGAATCTTGTCGAGTTTCTTACCGGCAACTTCAACTGCATTGATTAACGCCGCACAAGAAATAATTGCCGTACCATGCTGGTCATCATGAAAAACCGGGATGTTCATTGTCTTGATAAGTTCTTCTTCAATCTCGAAACATTCTGGCGCTTTAATATCTTCTAGGTTAATGCCGCCGAATGTAGGTTCAAGAAGCTGTACTGCGCGGATAACTTCTTTCGGATCGTGTGTTTTAAGTTCAATGTCGAATACATCAATGTCGGCAAACCTTTTGAATAATACACCTTTACCTTCCATAACCGGTTTTCCGGCAAGTGGACCGATATCACCTAATCCTAAAACTGCTGTTCCGTTCGATACGACCGCAACAAGATTCCCTTTTGCAGTGTACTTGTAAACATCATCATCATTCTTTTCAATTTCTCTACAAGGTTCTGCTACGCCAGGTGTGTAAGCTAGCGATAAGTCTCTGGCAGTGAAGCATGGTTTTGTAGGAACAACTTCAATCTTTCCTTTGCGTCCTTGGCTATGATACTTTAGAGCCTCTTCCTTGTTGAAACTCATAAATGATACCTCTTTGATTTTCTGAAATATTATTTCTTTGCAACAATCATAATTTAAGCTAACTTAAAATATGGAGTTTGGAGGAAACAAAAAAACTTGTAACCGGATCGTTCAACTATACAAACAAAAAAGCCAGAGTTATTCACCCTGGCTTCTTTTTAAAGGATATTTTTGAAAATTCTATTTCAACAAAACCTGTCCGCCGAAGATTTATCGAAGGAGGATCATTTTCTTGCTTTGAATAAAGTCTCCTGTTCTGATTGTATAGAAATATACTCCGCTTGCCAAATTCTTCCCGTCAAGTTTAACTTCATAAACTCCCGGATTTTTTTCTTCATTGACGAGCACTTTAATTTCTTGTCCAAGAATATTATAGACACTAATTTTTACAAATCCCGCCTTTGGCAAATCATACCGGATAGTTGTAGTTGGATTAAATGGATTGGGATAATTCTGCTGCAGCAAATACTTCTGAGGTAAAATAATCTCTTTCTTATCATCCACCGAAGTAGGCGTACCGCTGCATGAGTATTTTGCGATGTTGTTTGCATATACGCCGCCAGCAATGTAGAAGTTACCAGCAGCATATAAGTCCCCTCCAATTTGTGCAAGCGCTCTAACAGAACATCCAGAATTTCCGGACATACCGCTTCCTAAAGCTGACCAATTTGAACCATCCCACTTTGCTATTTTTGAAGCTGTTGAGCCGCCAGCTTGCGAAAACTCACCCCCAGCATACACATCATTATTAATTACAGTAAGTGCATGAACTGTGCCTTGAGTTCCATTGCCAAGTGATGACCAACTTACTCCATCCCATTTAGCAATATTTTTTGCGTTTACAGCTCCAGCTTTATCAAAATTACCACCAACGTAAATCTCATTTCCATTTGATTGCATTGCTCTTACCGATGCAAAATAGCTTGACCAAATATTATCAGTTAAACCATTTTGAACCGAACTCCAATTTGTACCATCCCATTTTGCAATTTTATTTAGAGATACAATTCCAGATGCATCAAAGATACCACCCGCATAAATGTCAGTTCCTACTTCAATTAGCGAATTAACGTAATTGTTTAATCCATTACCTACAGCAGACCAATTTGTTCCATCCCATATTGCTATATTTTTTGCGATAACTCCTCCAGCATTACCAAATGAGCCTCCAACAAATAAGAGATTATTCTTAACCATAAGAGATAAAACTGTACCTTGATAACCGTAGTTATTAACACCAAAAATACCATTTGTTCCGGTTAAAGCTGACCAATTAGTTCCATCCCACACAGCAATATTATTTGCTGCAACCCCACCAGCTGATGCAAATTGTCCTCCGACATATAATTTATTTTGATAAACAGCTAAGGCATATACATTCCCATTTACGCCAGCTATTCCATTAGACCCAACTAACGGAGACCAGCTTGAACCATTCCATTTTGCTATGTGGTTAACTGTTTGATTATTTCCAGTATTAGTAAAATAACCACCAGCAAAAAGATTCGTTCCCATTACAGCAAGGCATGCTACTTCTCCACCTAAACCGCTTCCAAGTGGCGACCAGGTTTTTTGTCCGGATGAACATGGATCGTCTGCAAATCCAAAATGAAGTCCATCTATAATTTGCTGCTCTCCTAACTTAATAGGATGTCTGCCGCCAAGAGGATATGTACAAGACCAATCATTTTTACCTGCAACTGATAAAGTGTAATCACCTGGCTTCAAATCAGCAAAATCGAAATTGCCATTGTTATCGGTTTCTGTTTGCACAATTGATGGTCCGTTCAATAAGACAGGCCACTTTGCTAATCCAACTTCAGTGGGATCTTTTACTCCATTATGATTTAGATCGTGCCATACAGTGCCGGAAACAGAACCGCCATTACTATTCGGTTTACATT
>JAJYMU010000255.1 GCA_021786655.1 Bacteroidota bacterium | reverse complement strand
CCGGCGCCCGTCTTTCATTCGTAATTCTATTTTTGATTGTCTCCAGTAAGATTGGATCGTCAAGAATCATAATTTGCGCTTCGAAAATTGCAGCGCGTTTCTCTCCGAGTTTATCGACGGCAAGTGAAAATATTTTCCGCAATTCCTTTCTTGATTGTTCGAGAGCGGTATCGAGCATTTCCAGAGCTTCATCAAGATCGGTTACAACGCCGTCTGCTACTTCCTCTTTTTGTCTCGCATAAATGTATGCCTTGGAAATAGCTATACCGGGTGCGGCAGCAATTCCTTTCAACATATTTTCGCTTTCTATTTTCATAATTCGTCAAACCCCCTCTTAAAATATTCTAATATCTCTTGACACGCTTGCTGTTCGTCTTCGCCGTCGAATGTGAGAGTAATCTCCGAACCTTTTTCAGCCGCAAGAGTCATCACGCCGATGATACTTTTGCCGTTGATATGCAATCCGTCTTTGTTAAGAAAAAAATCGCACTTGTATTTTGAAGCCAGTTTAACAATAGTTGCTGCCGGTCGCGTATGCAAACCGGCATTGTTTATAATTTTTACTCTCTCTTCGATCATTTATTCCTGTAAGTAAGATAGTTCGCAAGCCAATTCATTATTTCCCTCGCTTCTTTATTCTTGATAGCCGTCAAGTTTTCGAGAGCCAATTTAGTGTATTTAACAATTTCCCGCTCGGCATCTTGAACAACTCCGAGCTTAAAATACAATTCTTTGTACTTCAATACTTCGTTTTGTTTTATTCCTTTCCGATCGATCACCTTCAAGAAAGCTTTCTTATCTAAACCTTTAGCTTTTTCGAGCGCGCGCAAGAACAGATAAGTTTTCTTTCCTTCAATAAGATCGCTTCCAATCATTTTCCCGAACTCATGCTGCTTTGCGGTAATGTCCAACAGATCGTCATGAATTTGAAACGCCATGCCGAGATTTTTTCCGTAATTCTTTAGCGCTTTTAACCGAACATGATCGGCTCCGGCAATCTGCGCACCGATCGAGCAACACATTTCAGTTAGCGCCGCAGTTTTTTTATAAATCATCTTTTTGTATTCCGGAATTGAAACCGACTTTCGCAGTTCGAACTCTTTATCGTAACTCTGTCCTTCGCAAACTTCAACAACTCCTTGTGTGAACGTTGCAAATATTTTTTTTGCATCGTCTTTGCTGTCCTTGAATAAATTTTGATAAGCGAGCGCTATCAAACTATCGCCGGCAAGTATTGCAGTGCTCAAATCATATTTGTTATGCAACGTCGCACGTCCGCGGCGCATCATCGAATTGTCCATGATATCGTCATGTACAAGTGTGAAGTTGTGAAGAATTTCCACGGCAAGCGCAGCATTGTAAACCTGGTTGTAGTTTCCGCTGGATGCTTTCGCAGAAATCAAAACAAGAAAAGGACGCAATCTTTTACCGCCGGCTTGAAGAATGTAGTCGCACGGTTTATACAACGATTCCGGTTCCTTGCCCACAAGTAATTTCGCCAGGCGTTTTTCTATTATTCTTAATTGTTGTTTGTAAATCTTAGAATAGTTCTCAGCATCAACAGAATTTTTCAAATCAATTCCTCTTTTCGCTTGAGTTTATTTTGTTTCAGATCATTAAGTCGTTGGCTGCCGGTTAAGTACATAATATTTTTCACGGTTTCGAACCAATCGGTAACGAGGTTAACAACACATGCAACATCATTTTTTGTTACTTCTTGAAGAAGCGGTCTGGCAGACGCGGCAAGATCGGCGCCGAGTGCAATTGATTTTGCGATGTCAACACCGTTCATTATTCCACCGGAGGCGATCAATGTAAAATCAAAATCTTTTTTAAGTTTTTGAACCGTTCTAATGCAGTATGAAGTCGGCAGTCCCCACTCTCTGAAATAATCGTTTGATTCTTTTTTCCTCATTAACTCAACAGCAGCCCAGCTTGTTCCGCCGGCGCCGGCAACGTCAATTCCTTTTACACCGGCTTCCAATAAAAGTTTTGCTGCCCGCTTGCTGATTCCGGAACCAACTTCTTTTACAATCACGGGCACACTAATTTTTTTCGTTATCATCGAAAGCGATTTCAATAGTCCCTTAAAATCCGGTTCGCCCTCCGGCTGAAGCAATTCTTGCAATGGATTAACGTGCACAACCATTGCATCGGCTTCTATCAAATCTACAAGTAGACTGATTTCCGAAATGATATTTTTCGACTTAGCGACCTGCGCCGCGCCAATATTACCCAGCACGGGTACTCTGCCCGCGTTTCTTCTGATCACTCTATAGGTGGAGTGATATTTTTTATCTTCCAATGCCTGCCGCTGGCTTCCGACTCCAATCGGAATGTTTAATTCCCGCGCAGCTATAGCCAGTTTCTCATTAATCCTTTCCGCTTCTTTCGTCCCGCCCGTCATGCACGAAATAAGAAACGGATAAGAAATTTTTCTACCAAAAAATTTGGTAGATATGTCAATCTTATCGATCTCAATTTCAGTTATCGCAAAATGTTCAAAGTCGTACTTATCCAATCCGTTCGTTTTGGTTTTGTATTGTACATCATCAGCCAGACAAAGTTTGATGTGCTCTGCTTTTCTTTGTGCGGTTTTACTTTTCGACATTGTTAATCTTGCTTTAATTGAAAGTCAAAATAAATATTTTTTGAATTAGATTCTTTTGCTCACCTTGGACCTGAAAGATTATTCCGTGCACCGCCCATTAATGATCACAAACTTTTATAAAGATTTTTAAGCGGCAATCGGTTAAATTGTTTCGCAAAATTTCATCCCATCAAACAGGAAAAGACATGACAAAACCCCGCTTAAGTTTTTGGCAGATTTGGAATATGAGTTTCGGTTTTTTCGGAATTCAATTCGGCTTCGCACTTCAGAATGCTAACGTCAGCAGAATTTTTGAAACCCTCGGCGCAAAGATAGACGCCATTCCGATACTCTGGATTGCAGCTCCCATCACCGGCTTGATCGTTCAACCGATCATCGGTCACATGAGCGATAAAACATGGGGACGGCTCGGCAGACGACGTCCATACTTTTTAACCGGCGCCATTCTCGCATCGTTGGCGTTATTGATAATGCCAAACTCACCAGTTCTTTGGTTTGCGGCCGGCATGTTATGGATTATGGATGCATCAATAAATATTTCGATGGAACCGTTCAGGGCTTTTGTCGGCGATATGCTTCCTTCCGAACAACGCACGGTTGGTTTTTCGATGCAAAGTTTTTTCATCGGAACCGGCGCCGTTATTGCTTCGGCTTTGCCGTACATGATGACTAACTGGTTCGGAATCAGTAATACCGCACCGGAAGGAATGATTCCGCCGTCTGTTAAATTTTCTTTTTACATCGGCGGTCTAGTTTTCTTTCTCGCTGTCTTATGGACTGTTATCAGATCCAAAGAGTATTCTCCAGAAGAACTTAAAAAATACAGCGAAGAAGCCGATGCGAAATCATCGCACAGACATTATGATGAAACGCCGGTAGCGCATTCCAAATTTACTAAGAACGGCTGGGTCTGGACTAGCATAGGAATTGTTTTGTTCGGGGTATTTTATCGATTCATTTATATGGATTACGGTCTTGGAGTTTTCTTTGGCGGCATAACTGTGTTCGGACTTCTGCAAGTTTTTGTCGGCTTCCTCACAAAACAGAACAAGATCAACAACGGTTTGGTTGTGGTGATGAACGATCTGTTCAAAATGCCAAAGACAATGGTACAACTATCTTACGTTCAGTTCTTTTCATGGTTTGCTCTTTTTGCAATGTGGATTTACACCACGCCCGCAGTTACTCATCACATTTACAGCGCGACAGATACAACTTCCGCGCTATTTAACGAAGGGGCTGATTGGGTTGGTGTTCTGATGGCTGTCTATAACGGTTTCGCAGCGGTGATGGCTTTCGTTCTAATCTGGCTTGCAAACAAAACCAGCAGAAAAAGTGTTCACGCAATCAGTTTAGTTTGCGGCGGAATCGGTTTGGCTTCTTTTTATGTTATCAAAAATCCAAACTTGCTTTTAATCTCCGAACTTGGAATCG
>JAJYMU010000154.1 GCA_021786655.1 Bacteroidota bacterium | reverse complement strand
ATAAATGTATGAAAGCGTAAAAATATTTTCATCGAAAGAAGAACTTGCGATAAAGTTTTGCGAGGAATTCTTTTTTCTTTCTGAGAGACTTAGAGAGCAGAATAAGTTTTTCAACGTTGCGCTTTCCGGCGGCAAAACACCGGAAATAATTTTTCAGACCCTTGCAGATATTTACGCGAATAAAATCAATTGGAAAAATGTAAGATTTTTCTGGGGTGACGAAAGATGCGTTCCGCCCGATGATCCCGAAAGCAATTACGGAATGACGAAGAAGTTCTTCCTGGATAGAATTAACATTCCGCCGGAAAATGTTTACAGAATATTCGGCGAGAATAATCCGATAGATGAAACGCTGAGATATCAAGAACAATTTCTAAAGCTGTTCTACGACGATATTACCAACGCAAAATTTGAGCTGACAATGTTGGGTTTGGGCGACGACGGGCACACTGCATCGATTTTCCCAAATAGTCTGCAATTGCTTTCAGCGCAGGAATTGTTTGCTGTTGCTGAACATCCGGTAACGAAACAAAAACGAATCACCGCAACCAGACGGTTGATCAACAACTCTGAAAAAATAATTTTTCTCGTTACCGGCGAGAACAAATCTTCTGTGCTGCGCGAAATAATTGGAAGACAAAATAATTATTTAGAATATCCGGCCGCATACATTGAACCAACTAGCGGAACACTTGAGTGGTATGTTGACGAGAGCGCCGCTTCCCTCTTGAACAACAAGTAAACAACTTTTCTGATTTTAGATTAACTTTACCAGGCAAATTCAAATTTTTATCAATGGAGAACCAATGTTAAGCAACAAGGATAATTTCAGTTTTACCGCAGCCGGTTATGAATCGTCAATCGATGCTACATTAAACGAACTCACTGATCAAAAAATAGTTGAGCGTATTTGGAATAAAGATTACACGGTTTGGAGCGACAGTCCAAATGAAATTACGAACCGTCTCGGCTGGCTTCACAGTCCGGAACATTCTAAAGCGGCATTGACGGAGATAAATAAATTTGTAGAAGAAATAAAAAACGAAAAATTTGAATATGCACTTCTGCTCGGAATGGGCGGCTCAAGTTTAGCCCCTGAAGTTTTTCAAAATATTTTCGGTTACAAAGACGGTTATCTTAAACTCAGCGTTCTTGATAGCACCGACCCAAACGCTGTTCTGAACATGACAAAGAAATTCGATCCGGCAAAAACACTTTACATTGTTTCAACCAAATCGGGCGGAACTGTTGAAACTATTTCCTTCATGAAATATTTCTACAATTTTGTTTTAAGTAAACTCGGCGCGGAAAAAGTTGCGAAGCATTTTATTGCGATAACCGATTCCGGCAGCGGACTTCAGCAGATGGCAGAAGATCTAAAATTCAGAAAAATATTTTTGAATGATCCCAACATCGGCGGACGGTACTCTGCCCTTTCGTTGTTCGGAATCGTTCCCGCGGCACTTGTTGGAATAGACGCCGCAAAAATTCTCGCCCGTGCGGAATCGTCCAGAGTTGAAAGCAAGAATGAAAACAGCACAAGCCGAATTCTCGGCGCAATTATGGGAGCGCTTGCAAACGATAATGTTGACAAGGTTACTTTCATCACCTCGCCGCAGATAAATCCATTTGGCGCGTGGGTCGAACAGTTGATAGCCGAAAGCACAGGCAAAATCGGCAAAGGAATTCTCCCGGTTGAAAGCGAATCGGTTGAATCGCCCGAATTTTACTCCCAAGACAGATTATTTGTTTACATCAAATTAAAAAACGATTTCGCTTTCGATAGCAAAGTTGAAAAACTAAGAGCGGCAAAATTTCCGGTCGTGGAAATCATTTGGAATGATCTTTACGATCTCGGCGCCGAATATATGCGGTGGGAATTGGCAACAGCAATCGCAAGCTGGAAAATAAAAATCCAGCCATTCGATCAGCCAAACGTTGAAGCCGCAAAAGTTCTCGCGCGCGAAATGCTCAAAGCATACAAAGAAGAAGGGAAACTCCCATCGCTCAGTCCGGTTGTTAAGGAAAATGAAATTACTGTTTACGGCAAATTTAGTTTTCCGAATGTTACCGATGCAATCAATTCATTTTTAAATAAAGCAGCGGACAAAGTGCAACCGCTAAGATACGTTTGCATTCAAGCATATCTTACTCCAGATGAAGCAGTAACTTCCGCCTTGCAAGAATTCAGAACGAAGATTCAAAAGAAATATAAAGTAGCGACAACCGTTGGATACGGTCCGCGATTCCTTCATTCAACCGGACAGCTTCATAAAGGTGACGCGGGAAATGGTTTGTTCATTCAGTTCACTTCAAACGCGAATGATGATGCGCCGATACCGGACGAAGCAGGTAAAACGGAATCGTCAATTAGTTTTGGTGTTTTGATCAGTGCTCAAGCATTGGGAGATTATCGCGCTCTAGTTGATAACAAAAGAAAAGTAATAAGATTCGATTTGGGCAATGACGTCCTTGGCGGAATTAAAAAGCTGACCGGCATTATTAATTAGAAATAGGGTCGGGCTTGCCTACAGCGGGCAGGGTCAACCCGACCCTATACGATTCAATAAATCTTATCTCCCGCCGCTCTGCGCAAAGAATAATAACTGATAATTGTTTTGTACATTGATTGAACTTTGAGAAGCTGCGCTTGCGTTAAAGCGGTTTCGGCATCAAGTACTTCCAGATTCGTCCCCGCGCCGCGTTCGTACTGAACCTTCGCGCGCTCTAAAGATTTCTTGGCGTAATCAATTTGTTCCTGTGCGGAATTTAATTTTTCCATCGCAGTTTTTATATCGCTGACTGCCTGGTAAACATCGGTCGAAATAGATTCTTTAACTTGATCTACCTTTTTGTCAGCGGCACTAATTGATGCGTTCGCTTCGTTAATTTTATTCTCCGTAAGATTCCCGTTGAAGATCGGAACGCCAAGTGTAACACCGGCAAACCAATTCCCTCTCATTACTTGAATGTTGGGTTCGTAACCGTTCTTGAATCCGTAACCGAGATCGGCGCTTACCACCGGTTTATCTAATTGACTCGCCATTTCTTTTTGAAGATTTGCAGTGCTGCGTGCGTCCTCAACAAGTTTCAGTTCCGGCCTCTGATGATACGCCACAGTGAGAAGCGAATCACTGTTGATGCTGAATTTGGCAAGATCAAAATTGCCGATAACTGTGATTCCCTTTGCCCTATCCATGCCGATCAACTCTTTAAGATAGAGTTCCAGCTTATTCATTTCGTTGAGCAGTTCTAGCTTCTCGTTCTTGATCTCAACCATTCTTGTCTTAGTGCTTAATACATCGTAATCGGTAGCGGTACCGTTTTTAATTTTCAGTTCTGTAATATTCAAATGTTCTTGAAGAGCCGCGGTCTGCGTGTCTTTAACGGCAATGCTCTTTTCTAAAACCAGAATCCCGTAGAAAACTTTCACCGCTTGATTGGAAAGGTCATTCTTGATAAAATCTTCATTGTCCTTCACGGAATTCAGAAAGGACGCGGCATAATCTACTTGTGAATCGCGCTTGCCGAAATCAAACAATGTTTGATGAACGAACACACCGATATTGTAATTGTTGGCGGGCGCAAGTTCTAAATCCTGCCCGGCGAAACTGAACGCGGGTATTGGACCAATCCTTGTGTACGAAGCTTGGGCGCCAACGTTTGGCAGATACGAACTTTTTTGCTGTTCAACCCGAAATTGCGCAACGCGTAATTCATCTTCTTTCTGTTTTACCAACGGATGATTTTCAACCGTAAGCTTAAGAACATCTTTAAGAGTTAGAGAATTATTCTCCGTCTTTTGAGCAAATGTCACCGAAGAAATTAATATGAGTGAAACTGTAAGAATATATTTCAAATTTTTATTCATTGTATTTCCAAAAAGTTTTTGTTGTTTATATATCAGTTAATCATTCCATAGCAACCATTTTTTGAGCAGGTCCCTTTTTCTTCTTATAGCGTAAAAACAAAATCGGGATGACACATAGAAATGTTATCAACGCTGCTATAAAGAAATCATCATCAACAGCAGAGACAAAAGAGATCGGAA
>JAJYMU010000358.1 GCA_021786655.1 Bacteroidota bacterium | reverse complement strand
TAAAGTCAGCCACGAATCAAATGTCTATCTAAAATTGGGCGGCGATAAATACATCGGCTTCGTTTCAATGCTTCTACAAAAGGGTGAATCTTGAAAAAAGGAGACTTGCTTGAGCTGGATATTACCGGTTATGCTTTCGAAGGAAAAGGCGTTGCTAAGATTATTAAAGATGCGCCGGAAACCGATACTATGGAACCAAAAAAATTTGTCGTTTTCGTAAACGGAACATACCCAGGCGATAAAGTTACGGCGCTCGTAACTAAAATCCGAAAATCTTACGCCGAAGCAAAAGTAAAAAGTCTTATAACTCGTTCTTCTCTTAGAATAGATCCAAAATGTAAGCACTTTGGTGTTTGCGGTGGATGCAAAGCTCAAGACCTTACTTACGAAAGTCAGGTAAAATTCAAAGAAGAGCAGGTAAAAGATATTTTCGAGCGTATCGGAGGACTTGAAAAATTTGAAGACCTGCCCATTGAACCTTCAGAGAAAACATTTTTCTATCGCAACAAGATGGAGTTTTCCTTCGCAGAAAAAAGATGGCTGACCGACAACGAGATTAACTCAATGCAGGAAGTTGCAGACAAAGATTTTGCCCTGGGTTTTCACGTGCCGGGTGTTTTTGATAAAGTATTAAATGTTGAAGAGTGCTGGCTGCAATCTAAGTTGAGCAACCGTATTCTAAACTTCACACATGGGTTTTCCAAAAAACACCAACTTTTGCCATATTCCAGCCAAAAACACACTGGTTTTTTAAGAAATCTGGTCATTAAACAGTCATTTTCAACAAACGACCTTATGGTTAATCTTGTCGTTTCGGAAGAGAGTGAACGTTTGTTCATAGAATATAAAGCTGAGTTGTTAGAACGCTTTCCAGAGGTTACTACTCTCGTTTTTAACGTGAACAAAAAGCTATCACAAGTTGCATACGGAGATTATGAGATCGTCGCACACGGGCCAGGATTCATTTATGATTTGATTGGCGAGTGCAAATTCAGGATAAGCGCAAATTCGTTTTTCCAGACAAATTCTTCTCAAGCGGTAAAGCTTTTTTCAATTGCGAAGGACTTTGCGAGATTTACTGGCAACGAAATTGTTTACGATCTTTACTCCGGCGCCGGAACTATCCCAATTTTTATTTCCAAGAATGTAAAACAAATTTACGGTTTCGAAAGTGTTGAGCCAGCAATTAATGATGCAACGATAAACATTGAATTGAATAACGTTAGCAATTTCAAGCCTATCCTTGCTGATCTAAACAAAACTTTTCTACCGGTCTTACAAGAAAAAGCGATTCCGAAACCGGACATTCTCATTACAGATCCGCCACGAAGCGGAATGAATCCTAAAATTGTTAAAGATATTCTTGAGCTTAACCCGAAGAAAATTGTCTATATCAGTTGCAATCCCGCTACGCAAGCGCGCGACACCAAACTATTATGCGACGGTGGTTATAGACTAATAAAAATAAAGCCGGTTGATATGTTTCCCCACACATACCACATAGAGAACGTGGCTCTTCTAACAAAATAACTTCCCAAATTTCTTCTTATAACCGGGAGAATCCGTTTACAATTGATTCATTATAGTAATCGAATTCAAAGTGAGACAATTTTTTGGTAAGCAAATAATGAATTCGGCTTAAAAACTACATTCTAGATTGGCACATCGATTGAGTTTTCTAATACAACATAAGCACCCAAAAGGCGAAAGCAAAACCCTCTAAAAAGCTTTCTCGATGGCGGCGGCGATTTTGGTGAACGGTACTTCGGCTGGGCTGTTCACTGGGATTTCCGCCCTGTTGTTTTAAATCTCCTTTCAAAAAGGTCTCTTTGGTTATTACTATCAAAATCTTTAATTTTGCACACTTTCAAATAGAATAGGTTACAAATGAAGCGTACTTTTCAACCAAGCAAAACAAAAAGAAAAAATAAACACGGATTCCGGGAAAGAATGGCTACCAAGAACGGTCGTAAAGTTCTTGCGCGCAGAAGAGCAAAAGGAAGAAAAAAACTAACTGTAAGCGACGAACGCTAATTCCGCGGCGGCGGAGCGGCTTTGTATTGATTGCTCTTTCATACTATAATGTTTTTATCGACGCCTCGCTTATTATTGCGAGGAGGTTCAATTGAAACGGTTTGGTCTTCCTGCTAACGAAAGAATCAAAAGTAGAAATGATTTTGAATTAGTTTATACTTCCGGCGAAGTTTTATTTTCTTCTTCTAACAGACTCAAAGCCGCTATATTAATTCGAAACGAAAATGAAGAAGCTGTATTAAAGACAGCTTTTGCTGTTTCAAGGAAGTGCGGAAACGCCGTTTGGAGAAATCGCGTTAAGAGATTACTGAGAGAATCATTCCGGCTTAATAAAGAAAGTTTGAAAACCGAAGTTGATTCAAAAAGAAAATTTTTGCTGGTGGTTCTTTCTCCCAATACGATAAACCAGAAGAAGAACAAAAAAATTATTTTGAAAGACATTATGAACGATGTAATTGATTTATTGAACCAGATTAGAGCAAAATTGTGATGCGGTTTGTTTTTGTAAAACTTATCAAACTTTATCAAAAACTTATATCGCCTATGTTTCCTCCGTCATGCCGTTTTTATCCCACATGTTCAGAGTATGCTGTTCAGGCAATAACAAAATACGGTTCATTGAGAGGCGGGGCAAAAGCCGCGTGGCGAATTTTAAGATGTAATCCGTTTAATAAAGGCGGTTTCGATCCAGTTGATTAATTAAGGAATTTTTTAATGGATAAAAATACTTCTCTTGCTTTTGTATTGATCGGTTTAATACTGATTGTATGGCTATACTTTAATTCACCTACTCAGGTGCCGAAACAACAAAAAGGCAAAGCCGATACAACTGCTATTGCAAAGAAAGATACTGCAGCGGTCAAACCACCAGCACAAAAAGAAACCCAGCAGCAAACCGAAGAAGAAGTTTCGCCGCTCGGCGGAAAAGAACTACCCGAACAAATTATCACGATTGAAACCGACCTGGCAAGAATAGAACTGACGACAAAAGGCGCGCGAATCAAAAGATATTTTTTGAACGGATACAAAACATGGTATCACAACGAAATTGAACCGAAGGACACAAATTATTACAACCAGCATGTTCAGCTTGTCAACTATACAAAGAACGGCGGAGACTTCAACATCATTTTCGTAACAAAGGAAGGAAAGCTGGTAAATACTTCTTCGCTGGATTTCAGCGCTTCTCCTTCAAACTACATTTATAAAATTTCCGGTAAAGACTCGCTTGCACTCAATTTCACATTCACGGCAGATAACGGCAAAGAGATAAAAAAGAATTTCGTTTTCTACGGTAATAATTACGCTTCCAAAGTAAACATTGAACTCGATAACATGGAAGACGTTATCAGCAGTTACAGATACGATCTTGTTTGGCAGAACGGAATAAATTTTGTTGAAGAAAATTCCGTTGACGAAGCAAACAATTCTCACTCAAGTGTTTTTTCCGCAGACGAACTGGAAGTAATTAAAGCAAAGCCGGGCGAAAAAGTTACCAAGGATATCAACGGCAAGGTGGATTACGTTGCAATGAAGGACAAATACTTTGCCATGATTCTGGCGCCTGCAAATCCGAGCAGCGATGGCGGTGCTTACTTTGAAGGAACTCACCTTGCGGTAAACGGCGGTGTACGCGAGTATTACAGCGCAAGTTTAAAGGTGCCGTTTAAGAATCAGAAAATTCAAAAAGATTCTTTCACACTTTTTCTTGGTCCGGTTGATTATTACATGTTAAAAAGTTACAAGAAAAATTTCGAACAGATTTTTGAATTCGGCAGTTTCTTGGGATTAAAATTTATTATCAAACCGATTTCAGAATATGTAATGCTGCCGCTATTCCATTTCCTCAGCGGATTCATAACAAATTGGGGATTGGTAATAATCATCTTTTCTATCTTGATCAAATTTGCTCTGCATCCGCTTACACGCCAAAGTTTGAAATCGATGAAAAAGATGCAGATGCTTCAACCGAAGATCACCGAGCTGAAAGAAAAGTTTAAAGACAATCCGCAAAAGGTTCAGCAGGAAACGATGAAGCTTTACTCCACTTATGGTATCAATCCGATGGGCGGCTGTCTTCCATCTTTGTTGCAGATGCCGATACTTGTTGCCTTGTGGAGTTTGTTCAATGTTACGATTGAAATACGCCAGCAGCCGTTTATTCTTTGGATAAAAAATCTTTCATCACCCGATGTTATTTACAGACTGCCGTTCAAACTGCCTCTGTTTAATGTTGACGCTATAAGCGGTCTTGCCGTTTTAATGGGAGTTACAATGTTCATCCAGCAAAAGATGAGCATTAAGGATCCATCGCAGAAGGCGATGATTTACGTAATGCCGGTAATGTTCACGCTAATGTTCATGGGATTTCCTTCCGGACTTAACTTGTATTATTTTATGTTCAACCTTCTTTCTATTGGGCAACAATATTATGTTAATAAGAAACATGATAATGTGGAATTAGTACCGGTTGCTAATCCGAATAAGAAGAAAGGATTTCTAGCAAGAATGATGGAATCCGCCGAGAAGCAGGCGCAAGAACAAAGAAAAGCTGCCCAGAAAAAAAGATAACATTTACAAGTGCGGCAATTAATCAGAACATGAAATGCTTAAGACATCGATAAAAATTTTATTTGCATTTCTGATTTCACTTTCTCCGGCTGCCGCACAAAACAAAACCACGCTCAAACTCAACCTCGTCACAAAGTCTCTTCCATTCGGATTAACCGAACAGGTTCCGGCAAACATACCGAAGATTGGTTTGGCGTTAAGCGGTGGCGGTGCGCGTTCTATTTCTCAGCTCGGTGTTCTGCGGGCATTTGAAGAAGCACAAATACCGATCGATATAATTGTGGGCACCAGCATGGGCGGCGTTGTTGGCGGCTTATACTCTGCCGGCTACTCTCTGAATGACCTCGATTCAATTCTTCAGCGTACAACTTGGAACGACCTTTTTTCACCGCAACAGTCTTCTCGAAAAGAATTATTTGTCGATCAAAAAATCAGCGAAGACCGCGCCATAGTTTCATTCAGATTAGACGGATTCAAATTTGTCATTCCGACTTCAATTAGTTCCGGTCAGCGCGCGGCAAATTTTCTGAATTTGCTTGCCATAAACGCCCCGCTTCAGTCAACAAAAAGTTTCGACGACTTCAAATACAAATACAGAGCCGTTAGCTCAGACCTCGTTACCGGAAACGAAGTAATTCTTGATAAAGGATTGCTCGGCGTTGCAATGCGCGCAACTTCAAGCGTATCATTTGTGCTTCCGCCGGTTAAAGATGATTCGCTAATGCTTGTTGACGGCGGATTAGTGGCAAACATTCCGGCAGTAGAAACGAGGAAAGCCGGCGCCGATATTGTTGTTGCAGTTGATTGTGTGAGCCCACTCTATAGCGACAAAGATTTGATCTACCCGTGGATAATTGCCGATCAAATTGTAAGCATACCGATGCAAAAATTAAATAATCAGCAATTGTCTAACGCAGATTTCGTAGTTCAGCCCGATCTTGACCGTAGAAAAAATTCCGACTTCGATAATCTTGAATCGGTAATCAAAAGCGGATACGATGCGGCAAAACCTATCGCGCAAAAAATCAAAAAAGATTTTGTGCAGAAACTTGAAGCCGCGTTTTCAAACAAAGAAAAATTTTACAAAAATCTTGTTCCCGGTGATTCCACAAACGAACTGGACGAGTCTTTTGTTCATCCATTTTACGGCAGAGATTCTGTTTCGAGCGGCGAACTTCTTTATGCACTTTATAAAAAACAATCCGAAGGCGGATGGAAAAATCTTTCGATAGATATCGACGAGCATGACGGAAAATCTTTTGTAACGCTCGACGCGGTTAAGAATCCGGTAGTAACAAAACTCAATCTGGAGGGAGTTGAAGTTGGAAACGAAGGATTGATTTATGATCTTTTCGACGGATTGATCAACAAACCTTACGACGCAATGAGAACGTTCAATTCGGCATTAGATGCTCTTCGCTATTATAAGAATGACGGTTACTCGCTCGCGCGCATTGATAATATTTCTTTCGATGAAAAAACCGGAGTACTCTCCGTAAGATTCAGCGAGGGATTAATTAATGAACTAACCGTGGTAGGAAATACCAAGACAAGAGAGGAAATTATAACGCGCGAATTTCCTCTCAAAGCCGGAGACTACTTCAAGTATTCTCTTGCCGAAAAAGGTTTGGCAAATCTCCGTAGTACAAATTTGTTCGATCAAGCCGAGGTCATAGTTTCTGAAAAGGATAACAAGAACAACGTCGCGATCAAAGTTACAGAAAAAATCTCCCGCGTTTTAAGACTCGGTCTAAGAATCGATAACGAAAACCAGGCGCAGTTGTCGTTCGATCTTAGAGATGAAAATTTCAACGGTTCCGGACAGGAACTCGGCGCAATTTTTTCCGGCGGGCTTCGTAACCGAACGCTGATTCTGGAACAGCGCGCAAACAGAGTTTTCGATTCATACTTAACTTACAAGATTCAGGTGTTCCATGAATTCAACGACGTTAATGTTTACAAGGATGATTCACTTGGAGCGGAAAACGAATTCCGCAGAAAAAAAACAGGGGAGTATAGACAAATTTATTACGGTGGTTCTTTCGGAATCGGAACGCAGGTAGAAAGATTTGGAAATCTTTTTGTGGAAGCGCGTTATCAACGAGACGAAGTAAAAAATAAATATGATTACTACGGTCCCACATATAAAATGGATATATCCAGTCTGCGGTTTTCGATGTATATCGATTCGCAAAACGAATACCCGTACCCCACAAGCGGGTTCTTGATTAAAGCTTACTACGAGACCGCACAAACCGCACTCGGCGGCGATATCGGCTACACTAAATTTTACTTCGACTATAAAAATATTTTTTCTTTTAAGAACAACAACACGTGGAGTTTGCGCGCCGTTATCGGAACCGCCGACAATACTCTTCCGCTCAGCGAACAATTTTCGTTCGGCGGGCAGAACTCATTTTTCGGATTGCGTGATAACGAGTACCGGGGCAGACAAATTCTACTTGCGTCATTAGAGTACCGCTATAAACTTCCGGTTCAGCTTTTCTTCGATACATATCTTAAGCTTCGCTACGATCTTGGCTCAATCTGGGCAGAGCGACAACAGATTCGCTTCAAGGATTTGCGGCATGGAATCGGCGCAACTGTATCTTTTAAAACGCCAATCGGTCCGGCAGATTTTTCACTTGGACAAAGTTTCTACTTTAAAAATACTTTCTCAAACAATGCGATTGTATGGGGAGATACGTTTTTCTACTTCACCATTGGGTACTATTACTAAGATTTAAGCACAAAGCACTAAATCCAAAATTCAAAAGTCTAATATCCATTCTCTTCAAACTTTTTAACCATTGAACCAAATATTTTTGTAAGCTCAAATGATTCTTGAAAAAGTATTTTTCTTTTTTCTTCCAATCCATTTTTACATTCGAATGCAGATAACCAAAACGAGGATTCTTTCGCTTCTTTTCTACAAATACGAATTCTAAAAGCAAAATCCTTTTTGCTAATTGCTTCATTTGCTTCCCTATAATTAGCACCTATGGATCCGGCAGAGCGAATAAGTTGCTTCCCAAGTTCTACGTTTACAAAATCTTTCGTCATTGATCTCAAGAACTGAATTACATTTTTCAGAAAGTTAAGAGTTCTCTCTTCCAAGTCATATTTCTTCTTTTCTTCCATGTCCTTATCAAGTGTTTGTTTTTGAGCTTTGAATTTCGTGCTTTGAATTTTGTAGTTTACTTCCCTTCTCTTTCCGCAGCTTTTTCTGCAAGCGCTAAGTACTTCGATGCGTTTTCTAAATCGCCGATCTTTTTGTAATGCTCGGAGAGTGCATAATAGATTTTGTTTTTGAAGTTAACGGGAGGTATGCCGGATTCCACGATACCGACAATTTTGTAGTTGGCGGGAAGATCAAGATCATAATTATAAAGGTTAAGAATTCTTAGATACGGTTCGAATTCGGTTGGCAGATGCAACGAAGCCTTTATGTAATATGTTAACGCATCTTCAAGCCGCTCGTAGTTTTCTGAAAAACTTCCAAATACTTTTGCGGTCCACATACAAAGAGTAAAACCGCTGCCCGGATATTCTTTAATAAGTTTTTCCGTAAACATTTTTATTTCGTCGGGAGACAAT
The DNA here is from genome assembly GCA_021786655.1 of Bacteroidota bacterium. GTDB lineage: Bacteria > Bacteroidota > Ignavibacteria > Ignavibacteriales > Melioribacteraceae > Fen-1258. The sequence continues at coordinate 14,335 of JAJYMU010000358.1, read as the reverse complement.
GCCGGATTGCCAAGAAGAATTTCAAAAATTTCGGGATCTTCAAATTTTTCATTCAACGCATCCTGAAACGTATCAAACAGTTCATCCGAAGAAATTGAATTCCGGAAGATGTTTTCTATTTTTCTAATGGTTTCTTCTTTCATCGCCCACTAAATACTTAATCAAATTTTCTTTTGTGAATCTCGGAAGTTCTTCACCGAACTCCACGGTTTTGTTTTTGTCCCATTGCTCATGTTCGGAAGGGACAAACTTGTGTGCTTCCAACCTGCCTGCCCGCTCCGACTTGTCGGAGACGAGGCGAGCCGGACAGGCAAGAAACGCAAACCTTCTGTCGATTAAATTTCCTTCGTCATCAAACAGTAAGAATCCGATAATAACGGGAACGTTCAATTTCTTCTGCCAGTTAAGGTAAGCTTTGGCTGCGCGCTCGTTAACGATAAAAGCTTTTGAATGCTTGCCTTTCCAATCGAGCAGTGCAAAATTGTTTTTGTATTTAATGATTACGTCGGGTTTGTCTTCCCCTTTTTCCCACAGCCTTTCGTAACGTTTATCTTCGCCAAATTCCTTAAACTCTATTCCCCATTGAACAAGAAGATTTTTTCCCGCTCGCTCAGCGAGATCATGAAGTCTGTAGTTGCTTCTAAACTCTTCTTTCGATTTAGCCGGTCGAAAATCCAGCTTTTTCATATTCTCCCGCCATTCCTATTTGCTGAAACAATCGTTGTTATCGCACAAATTAATTTCTAATTGGAAAATAATTTATAATTACTCATAAAACAATGTAACCTTCACCGAAATCGGTTCGTCTTTATGATTAGAAAACTAAATGCTTGAGCAGCCAAGATATCGTTTCCTAATTCAGCAGTACAAGAACAGAATTTACACATACTCGCTTTACATGCTGAAAAACAAAATGGACGCGGACGACGTAACGCAGGAAGTTATGATCCGTATCTGGAAAAATATTGACGGCTTTAACGTGTTCGCGGCTAAGACGTGGATAATGAAGACAACGCACAATCTTTGTATCGACTACTTGAGAAAAAGAGCGGTTGCACTAAACAGAGAATTGGAAATCAATGAGCTGGTTGAAGAGAGCGTCAAAACAGACAGGAGCGAAGAAAATCCTTATTTAATAACGCATATAAAAATTATGGCGTCAAAAGTAAAAGAGGCAATTCAGCGATTGCCGGAAAATTTAAGAAGCGTTTTTGTTCTTTATGAAATTCAAGGTCTGAAATACAAAGAAATCAGCAAAGCGCTAGACATGCCGTTGAACTCGGTAAAAGTTTATCTGCTGCGGGCAAGAAAAAAATTGCAAGAGGAATTAAAAGGTTATGAAGCGTAAAAGAATTTTTGATTTAACCGACGAGCAAAAAGACAAAATAATTTCTGCGGCGTATGGAAACGGCTCATTGTCGGACCGGCTGATTGTGCGGCGTCTTATCTTTTCAAATGAGGAGGCGGAAAAATTTTATTTATCATACAAACACACGGCGGCAGAAGTAAAACAAATTGCCGAGGAGGAATGTCCGTCCGATATTTTGAAAACCGTTCAATACGAGACCAAGCGCGCACTCGAAAACAAAGGTTCGTTCTTGTCCGATCTGTATTCGGCGGTTTTCTCACGGCCAATTGTTTCCGCAGTTACAACCGTAGTGCTGATCGCGTCAATCGTAATCGCTTTAATCGTTAACAGACCGGTTCAATACAATTATACTCAGGCGCAAATAATCGATGCCAATAGACAGGCAAGAGAAGCATTTTTAATTGTTGGAAAAATTTTAAAGGAAACCCACGCCACGCTTCAGAATGATGTTTTGGGTGAAAGAGTTTCTAAGCCGCTTAATCAAAGCATAAGAATTGCAAACAAATTATTTGAAGGAGAAAAAAAATGAAAACTCTAAAAACATTAGTTGTCATGCTTTTTGTGATGAGCATGGGTCTTTTTGCCCAGCAAAAAGGAGATTACTCAAAAGAAGCAGGCTACTTTGACTACAGCAAATTTCTACCAGCTAAAATCGGCGAACCCACAACTGAAGTTAACCTGGAAGAGCCGCTTTTGAAAATGGCCGGCAAAGTGGCCGAAGACAAGAAAGAGGATGTCGGCAATATGATTTCTGCACTGAAGCTTGTTAAAGTAAACGAGTACGAGCTTAATCAAGAACAGTATTCTGAAATGGAGGGCTCGCTCGAATCAATTGACAAAAATTTGCTGGCGAAACAATGGGATCGAATCATCAAAACAAAAAGTAAAAATGATTTTACAAATGTTTATGTAAAATCGGGCAGCGATGGAAAATTCATGGGCTTAGTCGTTACTTCTCTAAATAAAAACGGTAAGGCGACTTTTGTAAATATAGTAGGACGAATTGATTTGGAAACAATCAAACAACTTTCAGAGCAATTCAATTTTTCTACCGGTGAAAAAACAAAAGAGAAGGTAGAAAAAGAGAAAAAGTAGTTCGCAAGCGATCAATAGTATGTACTCCAGAGCAAGCTCTGGACACAAATCCGCAGCAAGCTGCGAGGAATTATACCTAACCTTCTCGTCCGCCGTAGCGAACGCGAAGGCGGATTAAAAATCTGAATCCCCTTTGATTAGAAAAATTTTTCTGGCAGAGGGGATTTTTTTGTGCTTTTCTACGAAACCTTTCGTCATCTCGTAAGTCTAAACTTCTGTAGAAAAAATCCGGCAATGGGAAAAAGTGAAAAGGTCGTTTATGAAAAATATTTTACCGGTTGTATTAATATTGTTAATACAGTTAATAACATTCGCGGCGGGCGGTGCCGGCAATCAAAAAGTTGTACTTGCATACAAAATAAAAGATTTGAACATCGCTCTCGATGGAAAACTAACCGAGTCCATTTGGAAAAATCCGGCGGTCAAGGAATTTGTTCAACGGGATCCGAATGAAGGCGCTCCAGCTACGGAACCTACGGAAGTTTGGGTCGCTTACGATGAATCGAATCTCTATGTTGCCGCACGACTTCATGATTCCCATCCGAATCTAATTGATGCAAGCTTAGCGCGAAGAGATTCTCAAATCGATTCCGATTGGTTTACGTTCTATGTAGATCCATACAACGATAAGAAAACCGGTTACTATTTCTCCGTTAATGCCGGCGGCACTCAAAGCGATGGAGTTTTGTACAATGATAGTTGGAACGATAACTCTTGGGATGGGGTTTGGGAAGCAAAAACTTCAATTGAAAACGACGGCTGGACAGTTGAAATGCGAATTCCATTTTCGCAATTACGATTTAATTCTGCAAACAAAATGACCTGGGGCGTAAACTTTGAACGGGAAATAAAACGTGACAAGGAAACAGATTATTTCATCATGGTTCCGAAAAAGGAAAGCGGATTTGTTTCGCGTTTTGCATCGCTCGAAGGGCTGGACGGAATTCAGCCGAAACAAAGATTGGAAGTCCTTCCTTACATTGTTCAGAAAACGCAATACCTTGTTCATGACGCTAACGATCCGTTCTACAAATCAAATCAGTACAAAACAACAATCGGCGCAGATGTAAAAATCGGTTTGGGCAGCAACCTAACCTTGGACGCAACATTCAATCCGGATTTTGGTCAAGTCGAGGTTGATCCTGCGGTGATTAATTTATCGGCATTCGAGTCTTACTTCGATGAAAAGAGACCGTTCTTTGTTGAAGGCAACAACATATTCATGTTTGGAATCGGCGGTGCAAATAATAATTGGGGATTCAACTTCGGCTGGCCGGAATTATTTTACACAAGACGAATCGGCAAAGCTCCGCATGGAAGCGTTGCTTCTGCCGATTATGTTGATTATCCAAGTGTAACAAATATTCTTGGCGCAGCAAAGCTCACCGGAAAAATTGATGAGGCAACAACCATCGGCGCCATGAGCGCGGTTACGGAAAGAACGTTTGCAACTCTATTTAATAACGGAATCAAAACCGCGCAGCAGGTCGAACCGCTCACACATTACGGGGTCTTCAGAGCAAAGAAAGAAATTAACGGTGGAAATCAAGGACTCGGTTTAATGTTCACAACCGTTAATCGTGATTTGAGCGACGCAAACTTAAGTTCGCTACTTGCGCACAACGCTTACACGTTTGGTTTCGACGGATGGACTTTTCTTGACAAGAAACAAGAGTATGTGATCACAGGAGCTTTTGTTGGTTCATACGTGAATGGAAGCAAAGATTTTTTAACCAAGCTTCAAGAAGAGCCCCGGAGATATTTTCAGAGACCGGACGCCCGCTTTGCAAAACTTGATTCGAACAGGACTTCTCTCGCCGGGTATTACGGCAGAATAATGCTCAACAAACAGAATGGGAATTTTTATGTCAACTCTGCGCTCGGCATTGCAAGCCCCGGTTTGGAATTCAACGATCTCGGATTCCAATGGATTGCTGATCGAATCAACGGGCACCTTGTGTTAGGTTACAGATGGTTCGATCCCGACAGCACTTTCAGAAGAAAATATATTTTCGTCAGTCACGCGCGCAGTTATAACTTTGATGGAAATGTACTTTCCAATTTTGTGTGGTGGAACATCGGCGCAGATTTTCTGAACTATTGGGGAATACGGTTTATCGGCAACTATTCATTCAAGTCGTACAGCTTTACCTCAACACGAGGCGGACCGTTGATGGCAAATTCGCCGCAATATGAAGTTTTGCTCTTCACAAACTCAGACAGCAGGCAAAAAGTCATTCTTCAAGCAAACGCCGTTTATGCGAAGGATGAAATTGGCGGCGTGGGAGCTGGTGGAGAAGTTGATATTGAGTGGAGACCAAATTCGCAAATTGATTTCAGCATTGGTCCCTCGTTTCAATATAATCATGATACGCACCAATGGGTTGGAAATTTTTCCGATCCGACCGCGGTTAACACATATAACAATAGATACGTCTTCGCGACCATCAATCAAAAAACTTTAGCTGCAAACATTAGGCTGAATTGGACCTTCACGCCGGCGCTAAGTCTTCAGTTATTTATGCAGCCGTTCTTTGCCGTGGGAAGTTATAACGACTTCAAAGAACTTGCTCGCCCCGCGACTTCCGATGTAAATTTATACGGCGCTGATGGTTCAACTATTAGTTACGATCAAAACAGCAACGCTTACAATGTCGATCCTGATGGAAAAGGTCCGGCGCCTGTATTTCAAATTTCAAATCCGGATTTCAATTACAAATCGTTAAGAGGAACTGCGGTGTTGAGGTGGGAAGTGTTGCCCGGTTCAATATTTTATTTTGTGTGGTCGCATAACCAAGCCAACTTTGATAATCCCGGAGATTTTAATCTCGGCAGAGATTTTAAAAACTTATGGCGCACCGATGGCGACAACGTTTTTCTCGTCAAGTTCTCTTACAGGTTTAATATGTAAACATAATTGTTCGTGCCCATGAGACAACAACTCCGTTATGTAACCATGACGGGGTTTTCGTTTCTGAAGTAACATCTATTTTCAATTACCGTTCGCAGAAAATTGATTTTTGTTCCCTCGTTAATTAGATTCATTTCAAGAATAAGTCCCCTCCGAAAGTAGAGATAGACTTTAATAGATTTTCCTTTTCTCTAACCATTGTGTTCATAAATCATAATTCTCTTTATGACTAAAACCGAATCTGACCGGTATTGTGTTTTCACCAACAGCCCGCGCTTTTCTTTCAAAGGTTTTTTCTTTCTATCACAAAAAGATACAACGTTTCAAAAAGTCATGGTTTATTCCTCCGGTTAGAAGAAGGTATGACAAGAGGGTGCTATGAAGAAAATGGTTTGCGCATTAATTATTTCGCTGGAGTTTAGCACGCTCCTCCATTCTCAAAGCGCGATAAGGTATATCGATTCTACTTTTACAGAAGTACCGACTTACACAAATCAAGTTTATACCTCGGTTCAGCAATTAACGGTTCCATATTTCGGGGAAAGCTCAACTACTGCCGTCGATTTAACAATCCACATTTTTGAACCTCAGGGCGATACACTAAAGCAAAGACCAATGCTTGTGTGTTTTCACGGAGGCGGTTTTGTAAGCGGCAACAAAGAACACGACGACATGATTGAGTTCTGTAAAATTTTTGCACGCAAGGGTTATGTAACTGCTACTGCACAGTATCGTTTAGGAATGAATCTCTTAAGCAACACAAGCGGAGAAAGAGCCGCGTATCGTGCTATTCAAGACAGCCGGGCGCTACTTAGGTACCTAAGAGAAAATGCCGGAGCGCTAAAAATTTCTACGGATCATATTTATGTGTTGGGAAGCAGCGCCGGCGCATTTATTGCGCTTCATAATGTTTTTCTAAACAAGGAAGCCGAACGACCCTCGGGAACTTTTTTGATCAACAATTTTCCACCGACCACAAACAATGGTCCGGATCTTGGCGGTCTGGATGCAATCGGAAGTTATCCGGCACAAAATTCTCAGGCAAATGGAATTGTAAGTCTTTGGGGGGCGCTTCAAGACACAAGTTTAGTTGAAGCCGCTGATCCACACATTCCGGTTTTATTGACACATGGAACAGCAGATGCAATTGTTCCTTTCGGACTTGGATCGCCGTTTCAGGTACCGACTCTATCTGCAACATACGGAAGTCAATTGATCGACAAACGGCTGGCTGGTTTGGCTTATCCGCATGAAACATATTTTGTTCAAGGAGAGGGGCACGAATTCTACGGTGTGGTAAATGGAAATTGGAGCCCCGCGCCAAATCAGTATTGGTATATTATTGTTGATAGGGTTCGCGATTTTCTTTTTGATATTCACAAACCGGCTGCGTCGTTCGATCAAATTGTTAACGGCGCACAAGTTACTTTCACAAACAACAGCACTAATGCAATTGCATGGCGTTGGGATTTCGGTGACGGTTCAACCAGCGAAGTGCAAAGTCCTTCACATACATACACTTTATCGGGAAGTTACAATGTAACTATGACTGCATACAGTCGGGTCTTCAGTACCGATGCCGAGACGAAAGTTGTCAATGTGACTGTTACTTCGGCGCCGGAAGAAATTACGCTTACAACTGTTTTGCTTCAGAATTACCCAAATCCATTTAATCCTTCCACAACAATTGAATACTCATTAAACACTACAAGCAAAGTGAAACTGGAGATTTATGATTTACTCGGAAGACTTGTGGAAAGGATTGCGGACAAAGTGGAATCCGCCGGCACAAAAAGAATTGTTTGGAATGCTAAAAATCTTTCATGCGGCGTGTATATAATAAAGATGGAAGCCGTTGCAAACGACGGCAACAGCTACTCGTCATTCAAAAAGTTATTACTTCTAAAATGAGAGCTGAAGAAATGAATTTTGAAATCAATGCTGAGTGAATTGAAAAAATATTTTTGTCTTGCCGGTTTGTGTCTTTGTTTATTTCAGAATCCGATTCTGCCGCAGCGCCTTACCAACGACGGCTGGTCCGCACAAATTTTCTACATATCAGAAGCAACGATAAACGTTTACGAAACTCCTTCCGCCGAGGCAAAGGTTACCGGGCATTACGTTTATCTTGAAAAGGTTTTGGTGTTAATTGATAATGGCAACACGGGACATCTTGCCGATCCGGCTCGCCTCGTCTCCGACAAGTCGGAGCGGGCAGGCAGGTTTGGGTGGCGGAAAGTTCTTTATCCTAAAAAAGGTTATGTGGAAGATAAATTTCTAATCACCGCTCAAAAGAAATTAGCAATAGATAAAAAGTATGGATACAAAGAAGAGATCGGTACCGACGGCTGGCAGTATGAATTTAGATTTTGCAATAAGGATTATTCGTTTGTTAAAGGACTTCCGGGTTATCAATCGCAAAACGTTGGCATAGTAATCAATGGAGAAAAAGTTTTGACAATTGCCGACGAGATTAACAACAATAAAGTGTGGACGAAAATACTTTACCCGTTTGACGGCTATATTCTTTCACAAGACATTCTTGCAGACGTGGGAGATTTTTACGTCGGCGTTGGCGGGCTGTACGGCATCTCTCAAATTCCGTACGAAAAGAATTTTAAGAATTTAAAAAATCCGTTGGGCGGATTTTTAGAGTTCTCAAAAACAAATTGGCGGCTGGGTTTCAGAGTCGGGTACAATTATTCGATCTCAAACACCTCAACTTACATACTTAAATCAAACCTTCTATACCTTCAGATTCGTTACAATCTTATTAGCGTGTTCAATAATCATTTAAGTGCATACGCTGTTGCCGGCGGATGCTACTGGTTTTCAAGTTTTCAAAACACAAAATACCCCACATTAACTTCATACTTCCCGCTGGAAAAAGATAGTGGTCCCGGATACCTGGCAGGCGGCGGAATAACTTACACACTTTACAATTTTTTCATAGACGTTCAATATTTCTTTTTTGGTTCAAGGATGGCTGTCTTCGGAAAGGAACCATTGCCCGGCGAGTTTACCAATCGATACAAATTGTACCCGGGCGGCAATCAGGTAAACGTAATGTTTGGATATAGATGGATTTTTTAGGAACGGAGCCATGAACTCGGAAATCAAACTATCAATACGCGTAAAGAAAATTGGAGCTCTTGTTTTCGTCATAATCTTTTCGTTTTTGATTGGATGCACAAAAGAAAATTTTGTCGAGCCGGTTGATCCGTTTGTTGATCAAGATCTCGAATCCAACCCTGATGTTTTCACAATTGGGCAAGGCAGCAGTGCATTAAAAATTAAAACGAATCCCGCAAACGTAATCAATACAGAAAACGGTGTAAGAATTAAGGGGACAATTTTTGTCGAGAATTCTAAATACGGAGATATGCCTTTATCGACCGGCGATTTTGAACTTGTTAAAAATAGCTCGGACAATTTTTATTCAAATATAACCGGCTTTTCGAAGGTTCAATTACCTCATGAAGGTCTCTTAAAAGATTTACAGATGGTGGGTTTACCGGCTGCGGCATTGGGTTTCAAAAAGGGAGGCGACTTTGATACCGGCGCTTTGAATTGGCCAGTAAATCCAAACCGTTATTATTTCTACTATGAAAATACAAATGATAATCCTTTTCAAGCCGAGGTAACTAAATCTTCTATCAATAATATTAAGAAGATAGCTATCGATCCCACCGATCCGTTTACTTTTTTCACATGCGATTTTACGGGAACAAAACTCGGCGATCTCTCGGATGTTGGAATGGCGGTTTCCACACAGGGTTTGATTCCATTTGATCCTCTGGTTAAACTTGGCGACATTAAAGGTTTCAACGGCAATCTTTATTTTACCGGAACTATACCTCTGCAATCTTACCCAATTGCATTTACCGGCGAAGCTTGCCTTGCATTCAACTCCGGTGATCCAAACGGCATTAAGAATTTCTTTTCGGGAAATAATACCAATTTTAAATTGGGATTGAACGGTCAAGCAACTTTTGATAACACTGCTCTTGATTGGTTAAATGTTCAGGTTGTCTTGGGGCAAGCAACTTTGGTTCTAAGTGTAAACCAATCCGGTGATACGGATATTCAATTTGCCGGCGTTAGAGAGATGCCTCCCTCAACACCGAGCGATTTTCTATATCAAATTATCGGGCAAGACTGGGATTTTCTAGATTACCTTGCACCAATTCAGCAGAAGGAAACTTTTTACGGAAGGATCGGCACAAAACTTTCTGATTGGAAATTGGGATTCAAATCGGAGTCCAGTTTAAATCTCCCCGGCAATATTCATTTAGATATGGGAAAGACGCAGCTGGAAATTTCTTCTTCACAGATGTATTTCTTGGGCGAAGCCGTCGTTGGCGGACTGAACAGAGTGGGGGTTGAAGGTTATGCAAGCAAGAACGGAGATTTTAAGCTGACCGGCTATGGCAGAAGCAGTTTACATGCTCACGCCGGCAAATTATCAATCGGGTATTCACTTGGAATGTCCGTTACGGTGCAATACAACAACGGCAAATTTACTTTTATGGGTGATTTCAAGTTTAAGGGCGAAGCATGTGTTACAATTGCCAAACACGATTTTTGCGCAAGCATTTCTGTTTCGGGAGACGTTACCATTTCTTCGGACGGATCGTTTAAGATTTGTTTCTCCATCGGCATTGGAAAACTCGGCTTCGACGTGTGTGTTAGCTACGACCGCAACAGTAGCTCCAGTGGAGAAATGTTTAATCAGACCATGACTGCAACCGAAATACCGTTGGAACAGGTCCCGCTTGAAAATAGATTTCCTGCTGTTGAATATGACGCTGAACAAATAAAATAATTTTTTTGAAATGAGGAGGATGATTGTGCTTAAAAAAACATGTCTAGTGATTTTTGCCTCGGTGATAATTGCGTTCTGCTTTTCATGCAGCAAATCTCCAGAAGAAGATTATACTTATTCGATTGATAAAGTCTGGTGGTCCGACAGCATTGATACAAATCTCGATCACTACGTTCAATCGAAGCGACTTAATTTTGATTTGCGGATTCAAGAGAATGTAACCCGCACTGTGAACGCGCGCGTTTTTTATAAGCTGCATGATGCATCAAGTTTTACGTTCTATGCTTTCTTAGGAGAGCACACCGCAAACGGCTCCGATTCAAAAAATCTTTTTTTTGTTCCAATCGGAGACCCAAATAAAGAATTGCCGAGAGGAAACTATGATTTTAAAATAGAAGTCTATGAAGCAGGTAACACGCGCATTGAAGCAACCACCGGTCAAAAAGACAGCGTTCTTCTTACTATGCAGCGCTTCGAGCAGTCGTCCAATGATAAGAACTACTCGATCAACGTGCGGTGGTCCAATCAGTTTGACCGAAGCAACAACACGTATTGGCGTTACGCAAAGCTTGTTCTCAACGTTGATGTTGATGCACCGCTGACAAAAAATGTTTATGCAAAGCTGTATTATAAAAAGAGTGCGGAGACCGTGTACCAAATCTATCACGAGTTTCCAAATTATTCAATTTACGATCAGAATGTGCAAGATACGGTTTCATGTTTCGTTGGAACGCCGACCATTGAACTTGAACACGGTACGTATGATTTCAAAATTGAATTGTATGAATCGGCAAACAATATTTTAGTCGCACTGGCGGATGAATCTACGCCTGAACTTAACGATGTGAAATTCGAATCTGAAAGTGAAGATTCTTATTTCTATACGATTTCACGGGTTTGGTGGTCTGACATTGTTGACTTAGACGGTGACACTTACACACAATTTCGGAAACTCAATTTTGCGGTGGAAGTTGACAAAAACGAAACGCGCACGATCTTTGCAAAAATATATTACATGCCGCCGGATACAAGCGACTATCTGAAGTATGATTCGACCGCCAATTTTCCGATTACAGGAAAACTTCCAACCAACATTTACAGTTCCAACATCGGGTATTCTATACAACTGGATAGCGCCAAGTACAATTTCTTGATCTCAATTTATGAACCAACGGCAGATACGGTCGAAGCTTTTCAGGCTTCCGTCAGCAGTTCAACCGACACAACTTTGGCAAATCAAAAATTTGAAACACTTTCTCGCGACATAAAAAAATGATACGATCTTGCTCAAATATTTTAAAAGTGTTCCCGATCTTGCTTCTGCTTACCGCGGGCATTTTGAACGCACAAAAAAATCCAGAAGGGTTATTTAATGAAGCCGCTTCATCTTTAAATCTGGTCGTGGATGAATCCGGCGACGTTCTATTTCCAGAAGAATACGCAGATGCTGTTTCGCATTATCAAACCGCAGTAAAGTATAAAGAGAAAAGTAAATCGCCGGCTGATATTCAGATAGAATTGGAAAAGGTGATAAGCATACTAACCAAGATAAACGATTCGGTTGAAGAAAGATCTAAAACATTCGGAACGGTATTAATAGCACGGCAAACTGCTGTTAAATCTAATGCCGATAGATACGCGGTTCATTATTGGGATGCCTCTGAAAATAAATTTATGAATGCAATTGAAGATTATTCAGACAAAGATTACAAAGACGTTCAAGAAGCCATTCCTCTTCTACTCGATAATTACAACAACGCAAAAAAATATGCGGATTTTGCAAACAACTTGGTGTTCAATTGGACGCCGCTAAATAATACAAATGCATCGTTGGCAAATTTACTGGCGCCGTTAAGTTACTCGCAAAGCGCCGCAAAACTTAATAATATTTTAGAAAGCATCTCCGAAGGAAATGATTTGAATCAAATAAAAACTTCGGTTGATGATGCCGCTGTGTTGTTCAACAAATCTACAGAGAACGCCAAGAAGTTTTCCGGCAGGTATTCGGGTTTATTGCGAATTAGAAAAGACGCCGAGACCGCCGGCGCCGAAGTTTATGCCTCGGAATTATGGAATGCCGCCGAAGAAATTCTTTCTGAAACTGCTTTGACGTTCGAGAAAGACCGGACCGAGCGCGCCGCCGAATCCTCCCTAGATGCGGCATTGAAATATCTCGAAGCAAAACATCTTGCCGTTAGAACACAAATTCTTTCCAAAACGGATGAACTTATTCAGCTTGCGGAAAAAGGAGACGCCGACGAATACGCTCCAAAAACTTTTAACGAAAGCAAATCTTTGGCGAAATCTGTTACGGACATGATCTACAGCGACAATTATGATTACTCGAATCTAAAAAATCTTGCAGCACATGCTGAAACGAAAGCTATTCTGGCAATAAATGTCACACAAACAATTAAAGAAGTTGATTCCGACAAAAACTCTTGGGAAGATTTAATTCTTGCATGGAATATTTTTGGAAATCACGACAACATCGCACAGGAAAAGCAAACCGAATATGTTCCGCCTGTAACAAAAGAAGTTGGCAACGCTGCACAAACAAAGAGAATTCCTCCCGAAGTTGCCGGCATATTTAATCCCGCCGAAGCTGAAATTCTGGAAAGCGGAGACGAAATAATTATACGCATAACCGGTATAAAGTTTCCGTGGCTTGGCTACTTGCTTGACGATGATGCAGAAAAGATTTTGGACAAAGCAATTCAAGTTCTGAAATATTTTCCTTCTTCGACTATTACAGTTGCTGGACATAACGATTATGTTGCAGCTAAAACTTTCAATCAAGAAATCTCTCAGAGAAGAGCCGATAACGTGCGCACATACATATTACTGCATTCGAATATTGATCCCGATAGAATTATCGCTGTGGGATATGGCGAAACTCTGCCCATCACAAACGACAAAACATTTGAAGCAAGAGAAAAAAACCGGCGAATAGAATTAATCATCAAATGAAATTCTCTCCTATGTTTTTTCTCTCTAGTAAAAAAAGATCATGAAATTTTCTTTTCCAAAATTGAGTACAGAAGAGCCGCACCGATCTAATGCTTGACATAATATCCGCTTTTAATTACTTTGCATGCACTTTATGAACACGAAAAAAATAAATATGAACAGACAGACGTATATACTAAAAATGTTTTGGTGTCCTGCTACGCTAATTGTTAGCTGCCGGGCGTTAACTACTTAATATTCGAAAAATATTTTTTAGTTAATCCCGCCACGGCGGGATTTTTGTTTTATAACTTTCCTTTCAGCGCAGGGTCAGTAACAAAAGAAACCTTTATAACAATAGTTTTGTTAGCCAATTACCTCTAATGTTCTGGCTTACAAAACATCTATAACTAGTTCGGAGTATCGGATGATTAATTTTTCCAGAATCTTATCCAAAAAACTTCTCGGTGGAATTTTTAACGGGTTGCTGATAGTTCTTGTTTTGAATGCAACTACTTTCTCTCAAAATGCTAATCTTGTAAGAAGCAAACATGGAATGGTTGTCTCCGCTAGCGAGATTGCTTCTCGCGTAGGCACAAAAATTATGGAGAAGGGCGGCAATGCTGTTGATGCCGCAGTAGCTGTAGGATTCGCGCTGGCTGTTACTTATCCGTTCGCCGGAAATATCGGCGGCGGCGGATTCATGGTTATTCATTTGAAAGATGGAAAGAATACCACGATTGATTTCCGGGAAAAAGCACCGCTTACCGCAACAAGAGATATGTACCTTGATAAAAACGGAAATTACGTGCCTGCATTAAGTCAAGAAGGAACAACTTCGGCGGGTGTGCCGGGAAGCGTTGCCGGATTGATTTACGCTCTTAAAAAATATGGAACGATACCGCTGGCAAAAGTAATCCAACCCGCTATAGATCTGGCAAGAAACGGATGGCCGCTTGATTACAAATCCGCCGAATCGTTCAAGACATTTTTGCCAGAGTTCAAAAAATATCCTGCTTCATATAAAATATTTTCTAAAGATGGCGTTCCGTTTCAAGAAGGAGAAATGTTTAAGCAGACAGACTTAGCGCGTTCTCTTGAGCTCATAAAAGAAAAAGGAGACGACGGTTTTTACAAAGGAAAAACGGCGGAGCTGCTTGTTAAACAAATCAAATCTCTAGGCGGA
>JAJYMU010000275.1 GCA_021786655.1 Bacteroidota bacterium | reverse complement strand
ATTGAAACACTGCTGTTGCTAATAGAATTACACTTGTTTCCAATAGAGATTGAGAAAGATTTTTTGCTCATCAAGAACTTCCCCGCATTAATTCCTAACCAGCTAACCCCATTAAAGAAGCATCAACAAATAAGTTAGCCCCTATTTCTGCGATCAAAGTAACGCTAAAAAATTTGCCGGTCAAGTGGAAAATTATTTCTCATTTGTTGCGAGTAAGCAATTCGAAAAGTTTAATATCATCATGGTTGGTAATCTTGAAGTTTATTGATGAGCCTTCTACAATTTTTACTTTGTAACCGGCGCGGTGGACAAGCATTGATTCATCTGTGCCAATAAAATTTTCTTTTTCTGCTTTCTTCATGGCATCCATTAGAATTCCATACCGGAAGACTTGAGGAGTCTGGGCGTAAAATATTTCACTCCGGTCAACGTATGATAAGACGGAATCGGTTCCGTTTATCAATGTATCGCGTGCTTTGATTGCAACAACGGCGCTTCCAAATTGAATTGCCGCTTCAATTGAATTGGAAAGTATTTCTTGAGAAAGGAGAGGTCGAACCGCATCGTGGACAACAACAATATCATCCTCGCTGCATTGAATTGATTTGAGCGCGTTGAAAACCGAATGCTGTCTTTCTGTTCCGCTTTCTATTATACTTTTTATTTTTGTCAGAGAATACTTTTGTTTGATCTCATTAAGCAGCGGGAAAAATTCTTTTTGTGCAGAGACAACAATTGAGTCTATTTGATTTGACTTTTGAAAAACATCAAGCGTGTATGCGATCAACTCCTTACCGTGGAACTGCATATATTGTTTGGGCTGCGGATTGTTCATCCGCTTGCCCAAACCTCCAGAAGGAATTATTGCATAGCATTTCATATTAGTAGGACGATTCTCTTAACCATCTGGGTCGAGACAGAGTCTCGACCTACAGACACATATTATATGATCAACATGGCATCGCCGTAACTTAAAAAGCGATAGCCGTCCTTCAATGCTTTCTTATATGCTTTAACAATAAAATCATATCCCGCAAATGCAGCGGCGAGCATCATCAATGTCGATTCCGGTTGATGAAAATTCGTAATCAGTTTCTTTGTGATCTTGAAATCGTAAGGAGGAAAAATGAATTTATCCGTCCAGCCGAAATTAGATTTTGCAAAACCTTCGGCTGTAACGCTGCTTTCAAGAGCACGGCAAGTGCTTGTTCCAACCACATACACGTTCTTCTTTTCTTGGAGAGCCTTGTTAATTACTTTTGCCGTCTCCTCAGGAACCTCGAAAAATTCGGAGTCCATTTTGTGCTTTGTAAGGTCTTCAACTTCAACGGGGCGGAATGTGCCGAGTCCGATGTGAAGAATTACCGGAACAATTTTAATTCCTTTCTTTTCAACTTTGCGCGCGAGTGTTGATGAAAAATGCAGCGCGGCAGTCGGCGCGGCAACAGAACCGTCAACTTCGGCAAAGATTGTCTGGTAATTGTCTTTATCGTTTGCAACGGCGTCGCGTTTGATATAGGGCGGAAGGGGAGTGTGACCGATTTTTTCGATCGCTTTGAAAATATCTCCAGCATCTTCGTTGAAACGAACCGTGCGTCCTCGTGAAGTCGTATTATCGATAACTTCGCACCACAACTTATCATTGAAGTAGATTCTATTTCCGATTCTCACCTTACGGGCTGGGTCAACAATCACGTCCCAAATATTTTCTTCTTTATTTAATTCGCGCAGTACAAAAACCTCGATCTTAGCGTTCGTTCTTTCTTTCTTACCGAACAATCGCGCCTGCATAACTTTAGTTTTATTGACCACTACCACGTCGCCCTTTTCCATAAAATCTACGACGTCGGCAAACGTATGCTGCTCTATCTCGCCTGTAGCGCGATTAAGAACCATCAACTTCGATTTATCGCGCGGAGAGACCGGATGTTTTGCGATCGCCGTCTTTGGTAAGTTGTACTTGAAATCAGATAACTTCATTTATTCTCCTCTTGTTGTTCAAATTTTTGTCATTCGTTGGAACCGACGAGGAAGAATGACAGTTGTTCACTTATTTTTTCTTTGCCGATTTTCCGCCGCGACGTACAGACTTAGCGGATTTTTTTACGGCGCCTTTAACCGGTTTTGCATTTTTCATTTCTTTAATAACCGCATGTGCCGCCGCCAACCTTGCGATTGGAACGCGGAACGGTGAACAGCTGACGTAGTTTAATCCGATTTTGTGGCAGAACTCAACGGATTTTGGTTCGCCGCCGTGTTCTCCGCAAATGCCGATCTTCAAATCATTGCGTGTCGCTCTTCCTTTTGTAACAGCGGTAACCATCAATTGACCGATACCTTCTTGATCGATTGATTGGAACGGATCGACCGGAAGAATTTTCTTTTCGAGATAATCCGGTAAGAATCCGCCGATATCATCGCGCGAGAATCCGAAACCCATTTGCGTTAAGTCGTTTGTGCCGAATGAGAAGAACTGAGCGTACTCGGCAATTTTATCCGCGGTTAAACAAGCACGCGGAATTTCGATCATGGTTCCTGTCATGTGAGGAATTTTCTTAATACCGAACTTCTCGCAGACTTCAGCATATATTTTGGAAACGAGTTGGTATTGATCTTTGAGTTCGTTCTCATGTCCAACAACCGGAATCATTATTTCCGGAAATGCTTTCTTGCCTTCGGCTAATAATTCAGCTGTTGCTTCGAAGATTGCGCGAACTTGCATCTCTGTAATTTCCGGATAGGTGATACCAAGACGAACGCCGCGGTGCCCCATCATCGGATTGCTTTCATGCAGCTTCTCGGCTCTTTCATTTAATTCGTGCAAAGAAATTCCAAGACTGCCGGCAAGTTTTTCTCTTTCGTCGTTTCTTGTTGGAACGAATTCATGAAGCGGCGGATCGAGCGTACGAATTGTAACCGGAAATCCGTCCATTGCCTCAAGTGTGCCTTTTATATCAGCTTTAACGTGAGGATAAAGTTCGTTTAATGCATCCCGTCTTTCTTGTTCGGTCTTAGATACAATCATCTTGCGGAGTTTGAACAACGGTTCTTCGGAATGTTTTCCGTAGAACATGTGTTCAGTTCTGAACAAGCCGATTCCTTCAGCGCCGAATGCACGTGCGCGTGCGGCGTCTTCAGGAGTATCTGCGTTCGTTCTTACTTTTAATTTTCTTACTTGATCGCAAATTTTCATGAATGCTTGGAAGTCGGGGTTTTCTTCCGCGGCTTTTATCATTGGCAACTCGCCTTGATAAACAGTTCCTTTCGAACCGTTAAGCGTTAACCAATCTCCTTCGCGTACGGTAACGCCGCCTACTGTGAAATATTTTTCGCTGTAATTTAATTTGATCGATCCGGCGCCGACTATGCAACATTTACCCCAGCCGCGCGCAACTAACGCTGCGTGAGAAGTCATTCCGCCGCGACCGGTTAGGATTGCCTGTGCCGCGCGCATTCCTTCAATGTCTTCCGGATTGGTTTCTTCGCGAACTAAAATTACTCTCTTGCCGCTCTTTGCCCACGCAACTGCATCGGAAGCAGAGAATACAACTTGGCCGCTTGCGCCGCCGGGACCTGCCGGCAAACCTTTTGCAATCGCATTAACATTTTTTTCTGCAACCGGGTCGATGATTGGATGGAGAAGCTCGTCTAATTGTGAAGGTTGAACTCGCATAACGGCTTCTTCTTTTGTAATAAGTTTTTCATTGTACATTTCAAGCGCCATCTTCACAGCGGCTGGACCGTTTCTTTTTCCTACGCGGCATTGCAGCATGTAAAGTCTGCCTTCTTGAATCGTGAATTCTATATCGAGCATATCGTGATAATGTTTTTCAAGTGTACGTTGAATTCCGTGAAGCTGTTTGTAAGTTGGCGGCATTCCGGTTTCGAGTGACGGAAGATGTTCGGTATGCTCGCTCTTTCCAACTTCGTTAATCGGGTTAGGAGTTCTGATGCCGGCAACAACGTCTTCGCCTTGAGCGTTCGGTAACCATTCGCCGTAGAAATAATTTTCGCCTGTCGCTGGGTTACGTGTGAACGCAACACCGGTTGCTGATGTATCGCCCATGTTTCCAAATACCATCGACTGAACGTTTACTGCGGTTCC
>JAJYMU010000299.1 GCA_021786655.1 Bacteroidota bacterium | reverse complement strand
GGTAAGCGATTATTCTTTGGACTCCGTTGAAACCGGAGATCAAAAACTAGTTGCGCCGCTGGAGGAAAAGATTGATTCGGAAAGTGAAAAACTGGTTTTGAACTTGAAAAAAAATTCGAAGATTATTGATAGCTTGAAAAGTTATTCGAAGAATAAAAATCTTAAAGTTGTCGGCTTCAAGCTCACAAACAATGCCGATGAGCAGACAAAAGTTTTTATGGTTCAAAAATTAGTAGATCATTCCAATTGCGATTATGTTGTGCTAAACGACAAAAGTGATCGGAACGAAAATGTTCAGGTTAACTTTAAGATTTTCAATATGATAAAAGAAATCGGGTCTTGCGGGACATCGACTGAACTTGCCGGAATAATAGAAGAATTTCTAATAAACACTTTATGAGGGAACAATGGTACTATGCATCGATGTCGGCAACACGCAAATATTTGGCGGTGTCTTCAGCGGAAAAGAACTCGTACTTCAGTTCAGAAAAACATCGCGCCAGCAGTTTTCATCGGATGAAATAGGAATCTTTCTACGCTCGGCATTGAGCGAAAACAAAATCGATCCAGATTCCGTGAAGGACATTTCCATTTGCAGTGTTGTGCCGGATTTGAATCATTCGCTTCGTAGCGGCTGTCTTAAATATTTTGATGCCGAACCGTTCTTCCTGAAACCCGGTGTTAAAACCGGATTGAAAATTAAGTACAGAAATCCGCTTGAAGTAGGAGCCGATAGAATTGCAAATGCAATTGCCGCCATGCATTTATTTCCGAACAAAAATTTGATTGTTGTCGATTTCGGAACAGCCACAACTTTTTGTGTTATTAGTAAATCAAAAGAATATTTGGGCGGAATAATTCTTCCCGGATTAAAAATTTCTATGGAAGCTCTTGAAAATAGAACGGCTCAGCTGCCAAAAGTTGAAATCAAAGAAATCGAGGATGTAATTGGAAGATCAACTGTTGAAAGCATTCAATCGGGTTTGTATCACGGACAGGTTGGCATGGTCCGCGAAATCAAATCAAAAATAATTAAAGAAGCATTTGCCGATGAAGATCCTATTGTGATCGGCACAGGAGGTTTCGCTAGACTTTTTGAAACTGCAAAACTTTTTAATTTAATTAATCAGACTCTAGTTCTCGAAGGACTTTATTACGCGTACATGATGAACGGAAAACCGGAAAAGGAAAATTGATGCAAAGAACTTTACTGAAATCCAAAATACACCGCGCAACCGTTACCGGTGCAGACATGCATTACGAAGGTTCCATTTCAATTGATAAAAATCTTTGTCTCGAAGCCGACATGAACGAATTTGAGAAAGTAGATATTTACAACATCAACAACGGCGAGCGTTTTTCAACCTACGTAATATTGGGCGGCGAAGGAGAGATAAGTTTAAACGGTGCTGCTGCCAGACTCGTTCAGGTAGGCGATATCATAATTATTGCCAGCTATGCTCTGTATGAAGATAACGGGATTAAGAATCATTCTCCCAAGGTGATTTTGGTTGACGCCACGAACAAGAGCAAATCCAAAGAATTCGCTGCAAAATCAACCGTTTCTGTCTAATTCACTTCTCATCCTTAATGGAACTTTAAATTTGCGACATCGGACTTGATTTCCTATTTTTGCAAGCCAATGCCAAGAAAAATAATCATCGCAATAGACGGTCCCGCCGGTTCTGGAAAAAGCACAGCGGCAAAAAACATAGCACAAAAACTCGGGTTTACTTATCTCGATACCGGTGCAATGTATAGAGCAATTACTTTTATGGCTCTTCGTAAAGGTATTGCCGAAGATGTTCCCGCTGTAATTGATCTTGCCCGGAATATTGATCTCAGATTACAGTTCGATAATGGCGTTACAAGAGTTTTTGTTAATGATGAAGAAGTGACGGATCAAATCCGGACTGCTGAAGTTAATGCAAAGGTAAGCGACATAAGTAAAATTCCAGAAGTGCGCGCAGAGCTGGTTAAGATTCAAAAAAAATTAGGCGAACGGGGAAATATTGTCGCTGAAGGAAGAGATGTTACAACGGTTGTTTTTCCGAATGCCGATTTGAAAATTTATATGACGGCAACATTGGAAGAACGAACGAACCGTCGGTACAAAGAATTCAAAGAAAAGAATGTTGAAATAAGCCGGGAAGAAGTAAAAGAAAATTTAGCGAAAAGAGATCGGCTGGATAGCGGCAGAGCAGTTAGTCCGCTTAAGAAAGCCGATGACGCTCTTGAGTTTGACAATACAACGATATCGATTCCAAATGAATTGGATATTCTAATTGACAAAGTGAAAGAAGTTTTAGACGGCAATAGAAAAAGCCGGTGAACAACGAAATGAAAATTGAAACTAAATGCCATCACAAAATAACTAATGTAAAACTAATCTAAGTCTGCAAAGAATTTCTTAGATGGCGGAAAATTCAGAGCAGAAAGTTGTAAGTAGGAGTTCAAATGCTTGAACAAGTAAAAGACGCTGTTAAAAAAGTGTCTAAAGTAAAAAAAGAAAGACTCATCAATGCTGATGAATACTCTCCCGAAGAAATACAGGAGCTTTCCAAACTGTATTCGGAGTCATTTCGCGATATTAAAGAAGGCGAAATTCTTCAAGGTACAATCGTAGGAGTTAATGCCGATAACGTCGTTGTCGATGTTGGATTCAAATCAGACGGTACAATTTCCAAAGCGGAATTCAATTCTACCGAAGAAATTAAGATTGGTGAAAAGGTTGATGTCGTTATTGAAAGTGTTGAAGATGAAGACGGAAATTTGGTCTTGTCGAAAAAGAGAGCCGACTTCCTCAAGATTTGGGGAAGAGTTATGGATGCTTTTGAAAACGAAAAAGTTCTTCCTGGAAAGATTCTCAAACGAATTAAAGGCGGAATGGTTGTTGACTTAATGGGCATTGAAGCATTCTTACCCGGTTCGCAAATTGATATTCGCCCTGTTAGAGATTTTGATGCGTTCGTCGGTCAAACGATGGATTTCAAAATCGTAAAGGTTAATATTCCAACTGAAAATATTGTTGTATCCCACAAAGTTCTTATCGAAGAAACTATTTCCGATCAGCGTAAAGAAATTCTCGATAAGCTTGAGAAGGGACAGATTCTGGAAGGAACAGTTAAAGCAATCACCGACTTCGGCGTGTTCATCGATCTCGGCGGCGTTGACGGTCTTATTCACATTACGGATTTAAGCTGGGGAAGAATTAATCACCCAAGCGAAGTAGTTAAACTTGACGAGAAGATTAAAGTTGTTGTTACCGATTTCGAAAAAGAACGCAAGAGAATTTCGCTCAGCTTGAAACAATTGCTTCCGCATCCGTGGGAGAAGATCGAACAAAAATACAAGATCAATGATAAAGTTGCCGGACGTGTTGTTTCGTTAACAGATTACGGCGCATTTATCGAAATCGAAAAAGGTATTGAAGGATTGATTCACATTTCCGAAATGAGCTGGACGCAACACATTAGTCATCCTTCACAGTTTGTATCGATGGGCCAAGTTGTTGAAGCGGTTATTTTAAGTCTCGATAAAGATGATAAGAAAATTTCTCTCGGTATGAAACAATTGACACCGGATCCATGGCAGGACTTGTTGAAAAAATATCCGGTTGGTTCACAACATCAGGGTATTGCCCGCAACTTAACAAACTTCGGCGTGTTCGTAGAACTTGAACCCGGCATCGACGGCTTAGTGCACATTAGTGATTTGTCGTGGACAAAGAAAATCCGTCATCCCGGCGAGGTTGTAAAGAAAGGCGACAAGATTGATGTCGTTGTTCTTGGTGTCGATACGGATTCGAGAAAAATTTCTCTCGGTCATAAACAAATTAATACTAATCCTTGGGAAAATTTTGAGAAAGAATATGCTATCGGCAAAAATACCGAAGGCAAAGTTGTTCGCATAATTGAAAAAGGATTGATTGCAGAACTTCCGCTTGATGTTGACGGGTTTATTCCGGCAACTCAGCTTTCGACTTCGAAGATCAAGAATCTTTCGTTCAGCTTCCCGGTTGGTTCTAAGCTCGAATTGAAAGTTGTTGAGTTCGATAAAGAAAACAAGAAAATAGTTCTCAGCTCGCTTGCTGCATTAAAAGAAAAGAGTGAAGAAGAAATCGGTCAGTACATTTCCAACCACAAATTGGAGAAAGTTACCGTAGCCGATGTTCTTCAGGCTGATTCCGGTAAATTC
>JAJYMU010000162.1 GCA_021786655.1 Bacteroidota bacterium | reverse complement strand
TGAAGCACGAAGTAGAATTACCGACGGCAGTTTTATAGAATGGAAAGATAAATACTCAAAAATAATTTCTGTTAATGTTCAATCTCAAAAGGAGGAATAAGTGGAAATACTTTTAGCAATGGCGCCGCCGCCCGGCGGCGAAGGCGGCGGAGGGGGAATGATCAGTACTTTGATTATGTTCGGCGCGATCTTCGCAATTTTTTATTTCATGATTATACGTCCGCAGCAGAAGAGATCAAAAGAAAGAGAAAAGCTTTTAAAAGCGCTTGAGAAAGGCGATAAGGTAGTTACGAGCGGCGGCATGTACGGAACAATCGCCGGTATCGAGGACAAAACTGTTCTCATCGATTTCGGCAATAATATTAAGATTAAATTTGATCGCTCGGCAGTTGCCAATATTTTAAAAGACAAAGAATAAAAGCAACATCTCCCTTTTTTTGTTGAGGGTGACCGGGAAGTAATTTTTTATTAATAATAGAACACTGAAAGAGCGGATTGTAACTGATCTGCGTGGATGCTTCTATTGAATAGTTATTTCCCAGTCACCTTCTTACGGAAGAAAAATAAGAACACAGATGAAAGAACTTGGCGTTAAAGAAAATTTTCTCGGTCTCGAAAAAAAATATTCGAATTACAAGGATTCGAAGATTGTAATTCTTTCGGCACCGCTGGAAAAAACCGTTACCTACGGAAAAGGTACGGGCAAAGCGCCGAAGGAAATTCTGAAAGCATCCCACTTCGTTGAATATTATGATGAAGAACAGAGCCGGGAAATTTGTTTTGAGAGGGGGATATGCACACTCGATCAACTTAGCTTCCAAAAACTTACCGTCGAAAAATCGTTAGCTAAAATTTATTCTGAAGTAAAAAATCATTTAAGCAACGACAAGTTTGTCGCTACCTTAGGTGGAGAACATTCGCTTTCGTACGGAGCGATCAAAGCCCACCATGAGAAATTTTCCAATCTATCAATTCTCCAGATTGATGCTCATTCCGATCTTCGCGACAGTTATGAAAATTCTAAATATTCTCACGCATGCGTGATGGCGAGAGTTTCCGAATTCAATACAAAGATTATTCAAGTCGGCGTCCGCGCGCAGTCTATCGAGGAGAATGAATTTCGTAAACAGAAACAGATCAGAACATTTTATTCCCGCGAAATCAAAATGGGAATGTACGGCGACGACTGGCAAGAAATTGTTGCGCGAAACCTAACCGAAAATGTTTACGTCACTTTTGATCTTGACGGCTTCGATCCTTCAATTTTACCGGCAACCGGCACGCCGGAACCGGGCGGTTTGTTCTGGGATGAAACGATGTATCTGCTCAAAATAATCGGTCTCGATAAAAACATTGTCGGTTTCGATGTCACGGAATTGGCGCCGTCGAAAGTTCATCCGGCATCGAATTACACGGCGGCAAAGCTTGTTTACAAAATTTTGAACTATGCCTTCATTAACCGGTAATCTCTCCTGTTGAATTAAAGCATCTTTTTGATTAACTATTCTTCCAAGATTATTCACATCTCAGAACAAACATGAAACGAATTCTATTCTTTTTGTTTTCGCTAATTTTTATTTCAGTTAGTTATGCACAACGACCGGTGGTTTATATCGGCAACATTGACAGCGAGATTGATCTTGGTCTTGCGCCTTATGTTAAAAGGGTTGTTGATGAAGCGGAAAAAAATCACGCATCGGCAATTATTTTCCATATCAACACTTTCGGTGGAAGAGTTGATGCCGCTACACAGATCAAAGATGCAATTCTAAACAGCAAGGTTAGGACGATTGCATTCGTTGACAAACGCGCAATATCCGCCGGCGCTTTGATAGCGCTCTCATGCGAAAAAATTGTTATGGCTCCCGGTTCTTCGCTTGGCGCGTCAACGGTTGTCGATCAATCCGGACAAAAACAATCTGAGAAATATCAGTCGTATATGCGTTCGGAGATGCGCGCGACCGCAGAAAAAAATCACCGGCGTTCCGATATCGCGCAAGCAATGGTGGACGAAAGCATTGTTGTTCCCGACTTAAATGACGATGCAACTAAACTTGTTACTTTGACTTATGAAGAAGCGGTTAAATACAAAATGGCGGACACGGTTTTATCGAGCATTGCCGATATTGAAAACGCGTTTGGCTATAAGGGTGCTCAAGATGTAACCGTTGGCTCAAATTGGGCGGAAGATTTTGTGAGTTTTCTTAACAACCCGATTGTCTCGTCAATCCTCATCATCATCGGTCTCGTCGGTATTTTCATGGAGATTAAAATGGGAGTGTGGGGACTTCCTGGAACAGTAGCTGTAATTGCGCTCGCGCTTTTTTTCGGATCGAGCTACATTCTTCAGCTTGCATCCGCAATTGATATCGTGATGTTTGTTGTCGGAGTAATTTTACTGCTGATTGAAATATTTGTCATACCAGGATTCGGGATTGCCGGCGTGCTTGGAATTCTTCTCATGATATTCGGATTGTTCCTCAGTCTCGTCTCTGATTTTCAGATGAGAGACTTTTCATTTTTATCGATGGCGATAATCCAGTTGGCTTCAGTATTCGTTGCTACCGGCGTATTTATTTTTCTCTTGTCTAAAATACTTCCGAAAACAAATGTGTGGAACCGTTTAATTCTACAAGAAAACATCGGCGGCAAATCCGGGTACGCTTCGAAACCTACTCTTGAACATTTGGTTGGTGCTGAAGGAGTTGCTTTAACGGATCTTCGGCCGGCGGGAGCAGCAATAATAGACGGCAATCGTATTGATGTTGTTACCGAAGGTGATTATATAAGTCATGATGCAGTGATTGTAGTAAAATCTGTCGAAGGTTCTAAAGTGGTTGTTGGAATGAAATAGTAAGAATCGTTGCGCAGATTTTAAGTCTGCGCAACAATGTTTATATCAGTTCAATAATGTTTTTGTTGGTTGTTATATCTTTCCTCGTAGTCTTCTTCGTTTTCTGCGCCGCATCTTTCATCTCAAGCTGAACATTCATCTCGACTCTGGTCGATGTTTCAGCCTTAATCAATTTACCGTTATCAATATTGAACAGCATAATTCCGCCGCCGCTAATAATTGGATCGGAAAAATTGTAGGTAACACCGCTATCCGTTCCTTGTTTGTTCCCGGTAGCTTTCGCAGAAAGTATTGCGCTGATTTTTGCGGCTCTTGCGCCGTTAACTTTCACGAAATCATCCACTTTGAATTTTGCCGTGTTCTGAAGCTGGAATACCGCTAGACTGCCGGGATAATTTTTTGTCCAAGTAGAATCTTTTCCCACGGCGTGATTTGGGAGTTCTCTAAAAATTAATTGAGTGATTGGTTTCAACGCGGCTTCGGCAATGCTGTTTTTTAATTGTTCCTTTTGTTGAGCGTTCAACTTTTGATTGCTCGGTTGCATCGCATTTAATTTTTCAACCATCTTATCGAGATTGGAAATATTAACAATGTTGCCGTTGGCATCCAGCTTAACGTTGTACGGCATGTTGGTGATCGTTTCATATTCCATGAACTTTGATTTGATCTCCGGACTATTATTGGCTTTTGAATCGTAAGTAATTTTTTGTCCGTTGTTATCCGCATCTATTTTCATGGAAGAAATTGTAACGGAGAGATCGGCGTTCTTATCTTTGTCAACTTTCAAAACATTGAAATCAAAATTATATGTGGCAGACTGGTTCGATTTGCTCTTCAAAGTTGAATCAGCCTGAACAGTTTGATCCGTTGATGTCAGCGTTGTCAATTTGTATGAAAACTTATCGCCGGGTTTGAATTGATATTGAAGCGTTACTTTATCATTACCGAGATTAACTTTTTCAAGATTATTGTAAGCCTCTGTATTGATTAAGTTTTGATTCTGTTTTGCTTCATCTGTCTTTTCATTTTTCTTTGTACACCCGGCAACAAAAACAAAAACGGCAAGCAACAGCGTGATTTTCAAAATAATATTTTTCATTAGGTTCTCTTTTTAATATTGCAAAAAAACTCCCCTCAAAAAAGGGGAGCGTTCATAAATTATTTCCAACTGTTTATTTCGAGAAGTTCTTTGCGTGAAAAGAAATGAGAAATTTCCTTGGCAGCATTTTCATCCGAATCCGAACCGTGCACGATGTTTTCTTGGATGCTTGCTGCGTACAATTTGAGAATTGTTCCTTCGGCGGCTTATGCCGGATCGATTACCCCAATTAATTTTCGAAAGTCTTTAAAAGCATTTTCTTTTTCGA
>JAJYMU010000384.1:3143-23172 GCA_021786655.1 Bacteroidota bacterium | reverse complement strand
TTATTGAACCCCACATTGATTTCGTCACCGATTTTGTATTGCGCATCCGGGCGCATTCTCGCAATGCAGCTTTTGCCCTCAACATTGAAATGTAGATAGACTTCGTTCCCCATTTGTTCTTCAAATTCCAACTTTGTTTTGACGGAACTTTCATATTTCGTTTCGGCGCTAAATGATTCCGGACGGATACCGATTGTAATTTCTTTGTTTGAATATGAGACTAAAGTATCAGAGTGTTTTTGATTAAGCTGGAATGTCATTGTTCCTTCACTGCTGATAAATTTGAGACCGTTTTCATTTACGACTTTTCCTTCAACAAAATTCATCGCCGGGCTGCCGATGAATCCGGCAACAAATTTATTTTTAGGGTGATTGTACAAATTGAGCGGCGTGTCAACTTGCTGAACGATGCCGTCTTTCATTACAACGATTCTGTCGCCCATCGTCATAGCTTCAACTTGATCGTGCGTAACACAAACGATTGTAGTCTGAAGACGTTTGTGAAGCCGAGCAATTTCCGATCTCATCTGCACGCGAAGTTTCGCATCAAGATTGCTTAACGGTTCATCGAATAAAAAAACTTTTGGTTTACGTACGATTGCTCTGCCGACTGCAACACGCTGACGCTGCCCGCCGGAAAGTTGTTTCGGTTTCCGATCAAGCAGATGTTCGATATCCAAAATTTTCGCGGCATAACTGACGCGTTCGTTAATTTCACTCTTGCTGAACTTCCGAAGCTTCAAACCGAACGCCATATTTTCATAAACGCTCATGTGCGGATAGAGAGCGTAATTTTGAAAAACCATGGCGATGTCTCTGTCTTTAGGCGGCACGCTGTTGACTTTTCTGCCATCGATGAAAATTTCTCCTTCCGATATATCTTCTAGTCCGGCAATCATTCTTAATGTAGTTGATTTGCCGCAACCGGATGGACCGACGAGCACAACAAATTCTTTGTCGCCTATCTCAAGACTAACATTGCTGACGGCTTTATTTTTTTCTTCGTAAATTTTTGAAACGTCAACAAGATTTACTTCAGCCATTTTATCTTCTCCAAATAATGTGCACCATAATAAGGTCGGTGCAGCAAAAATTTATCCTTTAACGCTTCCCATCATAATTCCTTTGATATAATATTTCTGCAGAGCTAAGAACACAACCAGCACGGGTATTATTGTAATCACAGAGCCGGCCATCATCAATTCGGTATCTTGAACGTGCTCGCTCATCAAATTTGCCAATGCAACGGGCATCGTGTACATATTTGCGTCGGTCATAACGATCAACGGCCAGAGAAAATCATTCCATGTTCCCATGAACGTAAACAATCCGAGCGTTACGAGTATTGGTTTGCATAGCGGCAGAATTACACGAAGATAAACTTGCATCTCGGTAGCGCCGTCCATCTTCGCAGCTTCGATCAAACTATCGGGAATCGAGAACGCGTACTGGCGAATCAAGAAAATTCCAAATATGCTCGCCATGCCGGGGATCAAGATTGCCCAATAGGTATTGATCAATCCGAGGTTTTTCAATATCAAAAAGAGAGGAAGCATTGTAACTTGGGCAGGAATTATCAGCGAGCTCAACAAAAATTTAAACAACCCTTTCTTTCTTGAGAAACGAAATTTTGCGAAGGCATATCCAGACATTGAGTTTAGCAGCAGGGAAAAGAGTGTAACACCCAAAGAAATTATCAAACTGTTCAGCAAATATTTTGTGAGATTTAATCTTGTGAACAAAGTAGTGTAATGAGAGAAATCAAATTTATCCGGAAACAATTTTGGCGGATAAGTATTCGCAGCGCCCGTCGGCATGAACGAAGCTGCAATCATCCACAAGAACGGAAGAAATGTTATCACGCCAATAAGTGTGGCGATAAATATTACCAAAACTTTTTTCATTTCAGTCTTCCCCCTCTTTCTGAAGTTTGAACTGAATAATTGTTCCGATCATAATTATGAAGAAGAGCATGAACGCAATCGCGGTGGAGTATCCGATGTTCCACCATCTGAATCCTTCTTGATACATATAGAGAACAATGCTGAGCGTGCTGTTAAGCGGACCTCCTTGAGTCATGACATACGGCTCGGCGAACAATTGGAAGTATCCGATCATCGTTATCAAACTTATGAACAACGTTGTCGGCGCAAGCTGCGGAATTGTAATGTGAACAAATTGCTTCCACGCAGAAGCTCCTTCGATGCTTGCCGCTTCATAAAGTTCGGTTGGAATATTTTGAAGTCCGGCGACGAATATGATCATGTTATAACCGAAATTTTTCCACACAGCAAGAAGAATTATTGCCGGCATAGAAAAAGTTGGATCGCCAAGCCAATCTATCTTTCCGATTCCAACCAAACTTAAAATGTAATTTAACAATCCGAACCGCGGGTGATAAAAATATCGCCACACAATAGATACAGCAACCAGCGTAGTAACTACCGGCAGAAAATAAACGAGTCTAAAAATTCCTTTGTACTTTATAAACTTAGAGTTGAGCAGAATTGCCGCGCCAAGCGATGTTGCGACCGACAACGGTCCGCCGACAAGAACAAAGTAAAACGTGTTTTTCAAAGCAGTCCAGAACAACGGCTCCGAAAGCAAAGTTGAATAATTCTTGAATCCGACAAAACGGAGATAGCCGTAATTGCCAAGCGAATAAATATCGAAATCGGTAAAGCTCAACATGAAAGCGATTATAACCGGCAGAAAGAAAAAGACAAATATCACCGCAAGAGATGGACCCAGAAATAAAACGAGCGCGCTAAATTTTGTTTTTGTCTGCATAATTTATTTGCGATTATGTTCCAGCAGCCATCGGCGCTTTTCGAGAACGCTGTTGACGTCGCCGTCTAATTGTTTAAGTACATTGTCTATTGGTTCTGAGGTTCGCGCAATTTTTTCGGCGAAATTTTGCTGAACTTTCGAAAAAACTATCTGCTCCCATTCCGGAATTTTTGGAGTAGGTTTCGTTTTGTTCAACTGTTCGTAAAACGCTTTCATGTAAGGATTGAATACGAAAGCGGAATCGTTCCAGACTTCTTTCACTGCGGGCAACGATGAAACTAATTTATAAAACTGTAATTGAGTTTTCGCTGTCGATAAGAATTCTATGAACTTCCACGCCGCAGCTTTATGTTCCGATTTATTATTCAATACGAGACTTGACCCGCCAGCGAGCGAATAACCGGGGTAATCATTGTTCGGCGATGGAAGCGGCGCAGTCATCCATTCGTTTTGAACATCGGCGGGCAACCGTTTCTGAAACTCCGTAACGTTCCATGGACCGGTAATGTACAATGAAAAAAATCCTTCGCCGAATGCCTGGTAAACATTCATCACCTGCTGCATGTCAATCGGCGCTAATCCTTCGTGATAAAACTTTGCGAGAAATTTAATCGCGTCGCTAAATTCTTTACCGGAAAAATTTGCATACGAATTATTGTCTTTCAACAAATCAGAACCGTTTTGAATTCCGAACAAAATAAAAGGCAGCCATTCGTTTGTGGGGATAAAAAAAGAATACCGGTTTAATTTCTGTTTAATTTTTTTAGATACATCGTAAAGCTCAGCCCAGGTGCGCGGCGGATTTTTATATCCTACTTTCTCTAAAATATCTTTCCGGTAGAACAAAACGCGCGTGTCAACGTACCACGGAATTCCATACACGGTTGAGTCTAGAACATTCGTTTCCCAAATGCCGGGGAAATAATTTGATTCATGAACGACAGAAGATTTTTTTATGTAAGGATTCAGCGGTTCAATCGCGCTCAATGATTGGAACTCCGGCACCCAAGTATTTCCAAGCTGAAACACATCCGGCAGAGTTTCGCTCGCGAATGCCGTGATCAATTTTTCGTGTGCGGCAATCCACGCAATCTGGAGAACTTTCACTTTTATGCCGGGATTTTGTTTCTCAAATTCGGGCACAAGTTTGGAAACGGTTTCTCCTTCAACTCCCATTGCCCAGAAGTTCAGAGTGATGGTTTTGTCTTCTTGCTTGGAGCAGCTTGAAAATAAGAAGACAGAAATAAGAAAACAGAAATAAGAAAACAGAAATAAGAAAATATTTTTGTGTGAATTTTCATTTTTGCAGAATCATTTTACCGGAATAAAAATTTCCGTCTGCGTTGATTTTATATATATAAACTCCAGATGAAACTGTGTCGCCGGCTTCGTTTGTGCCGTTCCAACTTACAGATTTTTCACCCGGTGAGGTCTCTTCGTCGAACAAACTTTTAACTTTTTGACCGAGCAAATTATAAACAACAACCGAAACTCTTTCTGTTTTCGGAACAACAAAACTTATTACAGTGCTCGGATTAAATGGGTTCGGATAATTTCCTTTCAACACAAACTCAGTAGGAAGACTTGTTTCACTCTTCACGTTGGTTGAAGGATCGTCTGATTTAAAGAAAGGGATTTTGGGAAGCGCAGCTTGAACATCCGTATCCGCCATAAATAGTTTCCATAATAATTGCGAACGGTAATTTTCAATCATACAAACAATGGGTCCCTCATCAATGGCAAGATAACTATTGATGAATACTTCACCGGGTTTGTATCCAATTATCACCCCATTACTGTTTTTAATCGCATCGGAGTAGGTTAGATTAAACGCATCTTTAAAACCGAAATCGCCCCACAGATTTTGTCCGAAAGTTCGATAAAAATATTTGATCGCATCAAGCGAATAATTCTCTTTTTCATAAAGGAAATAAGGCATAGCGGAAAGCGCGGCTGTTGGAGAAATGGTTCCGTTATCTTCCGAGCCGGGCTGATGTGCTTGATAGTAAACACCTGTAATACTGTAACTGGCTGTCAGACCCCAACTATTAGCATTGTAACCGGCATATTTGCCGGGATTATCTATGCAGTAGGCGCGGTTAATCATCGACTGATCATGATTATTCAGAAAATAATTTGCGTACAAATCTCTCTTGCCGCGAGGATCAAATCCCATGTAAGAATAGTGAGTCCAGAAAAGCGGTCCTCCGTAATTTGTTCCGACTTGAAGTTGATAACCGTATTTAGGTTGACCGGAATAATGAATGCCTCCATCTAATCCCCATCCGCTTCGATAATAATTTGGCGCGATAGGGTGAGTAGGCGAAGCGACAGCGAGAAAATATGTAATCATTGTTTCGTTCCAGCCGTGAAAAAGAAAAGATCCGCCTTCGGGAATATTAAATCCGTAAGTCGGTGACCAATTCCAATACAAACCGGTTGAGCCGTCTCTGAAAAAATTCCAATCTACTCCCATCCATAATAATGTTATCGTGTTTCGAATGTACGCCTCATCTTGAGTTGAACCGTTGAAATATTGCCGAGCCGTTAAGAGACCTTCAAACATAAATGACGTTTCAACAATATCTGCCCCGTCTTGACCTTGTCCAAACGGTATAACCTTGCCGGTTGTACCGTTAAACCAATGAGGGAATGCGCCGTGAAATTTGTCAATCGTATTGGCGAGAAAGTTTACGATCTTTTTGATTCTCGCTACTCCTTCGTCGCGGGTGATAAATCCTCGTTCGATGCCGACAATAATTGCCATCACTCCAAATCCGCCGCCGCCGATTGTGTTTGTAACATCGCTTTCATTCGGTTCGTGGCGTTCACGTGCGATTCCGGAAGTCGGATCGCCCCAATCCCAGAAATAACGAAACGCGGCACGTTGAGTCATATCAAGAAATTCCGAGTCCGACATTGTATGAGTGAAAGTTGTTACTTCCGGGCTCATCTGTGACACATTACCAGAAAGATCATAAGCCGCAACTTTGTATTTATTAGAAATAGAAGTAGCACCAATCCATTCGGAAAAAAATGATTTGTATTTCTTAACGTTGGCTAAAAATTGAAAAGTAGTGCCATCCCATTTATAAATTTTGTAACCGGCAAGATCGGATTCCGTGTTCGGCTGCCATGTTACGTCGATGTGTAATTCATAATCAATCGACTTCACATTTTTCGGTGTTGCAGGCGGTGTTGTATCGGTTTGTGCGTATAAACTTATGGCAGTTAAAAACACGATTAAACAGGTAACTAAACTTCTCATTATCAACTCTTCCTTTTTGATTGAAAACTATTTCAACTTTATAACCTTACTTGAGAAGGGATTCAAAGTAACCCTCTTCGAATCCACCGTAAACGTACTTTTCTTATTATGATAGTTCAACAAGAATAGATAGGAATATTTCTTCCCTTTGCGAATGACAAATTGAATATTCGGATCGGAGACCTTGACTTCCCTTTTGATTTGATTGAGTGAAACTATCTTCTCAAAAATATGAAGGTGCTCGTCGCTTGTATAACCGAATGCGAAACCAAGCACAGTGATCATTCCTTCACCGACTTTCTTGTTTATTCCGCAAGCTTCCCCGTGTTCCGTTTTAGCGACTGTTTCTTGTTCCGTTGCTTCAAAGATTTGTTTTTCTCTGAACATTGTAAATACATCTTCTATACCAAAAGCATTTACCTTATTTGGACTAGTAGATTTTGTGAACGGAATTTTTAATTCATCTCTAAGGATAGTGCAGGGATTAAGATACGTATCCAACGTCGGCACCGCGGGATACATTATGAGATGCCCGCCTTTCTTTACGTATGAAACAAGAAATCTTTGCGTATCTGCGTCCATGAATTCAGTTGTAACTACCCAAAGTTGTTTGTACTTCAAAAAATTTCCGACGCTGCTGTTTTCGAGATCACGGATATCATAATTAAAGTTCAGCGTCTGAAGACCGCGCAGCAAACCATTAAAGAAAATTTCTTCTCGAACAAACCGTGGATCGAGTGAAAGTCCCAACTTTTCAACGTCCAGTCGTTTTTCTTTCAGCAGTTGTGAGGTAGTGAGTTCCGTATAAAAGTATGGTTTGTAAAAACCAACGCAGATATTTGCCTTAGTCTCGCTCAACAATAGATCGTCTTTTTCACTGTTGATAAATCTATCAACTTTTTTAATTGAGCTATACAACGGAGATTTTTCAGCTTTGTGATCAAGCGGTGTTTGGAAATAAAATGTCTTACCGAAAAATCCTTTTCCCCTCGGATTTATTCCTTGTGAGAACATATAATAATTGAAGCTTTTCAATCCATGTGCAAGAGAAGCGTAATAGAAAGTTTCTAGATCGTTCGGATCACTTTTAACGTGATGTTCTCTTGTTCCGGACTGAAATTCCGCCGCCCAAACCGGTCCGTACGGCTGCATCGCTTCAAGAATTTTATTGCACGCTAAATCCGAGTGAGCATTTCTGAACGAAAAGAATTCCGGGATGTGATCCAAACCGAAAACAATATCGGAACGCGTTCTCATTATTTCTTTGTATGTGCTGATGAGCATCGGTAATTCTGCTGCGTTGCCGTAAATCCACCCGGGAATGTTGTGTGTAAGTTGCAGATCAATGTTGAAGCTTCTAATTTTTTTTACAAGCGTATCAAGATACAGCGCATAGAAGTGTCTGTAGAAAAGATGAAAATCATAGTACGCACAATAATCTTGTTTGTTTTCAATCTTCCCTTTTGGTGCAACCACTTTATCGAATGAAGAATATTCAGTTCCGTAAACCGTGTTCATGGTTTCGATGGTAACGTATTTCTCTTTCAGAAATTCTTTGTAGAGCTTAATTACCGATTCGCTGTAATCGATCTTACCGGAGAGCCATTGAAACACTCCAACTTCGTTGCACACTTGCATCGTAATAACCGGACCGCCGTTGCTATTCTGATATCGTGAAATGATCGGCATAATTTTATCATACCAAAGGAATGCATAACGAAGATATTCTTCCGACATGTACGACATCAGATCGGACGAGATTACATTTCCGTTTTCATCTATCGAATGCGCCTCTCGGCTGCATTTGTTCAAAAGCCAGCCCGGAAGCCCGTGCGATTCATACTCCGCAAGAATATATGGTCCCGGTTTTACGATAAGATTCAATCCAACTTTTTTGCACAGCTCGATGTATCGTACAAGATTTCTTGCCGGATTTGTTTCTCCGGTAAAATCAAATTTGTTTTCTTCGTACTCGTGCCAGTCCCACGGTATGTACGTTGATGTTGTGTTGGCACCGGATTGTTTAAGTAACCTAAGATGCTTCTCCCAAAGGCGGGGATCAACTCTGAAGTAATGAATCTCTCCGGAAATTACAAAGAATGGTTTTCCATTTTTTATGAAATAGTTTTTTTCAGTAGTAAAACTCATCGTGCAAAATCTCTTTTCTTAAAAAGAATGTTATTAATAATTGATTAAAACCGTAGCCGGAAATTCCCTCACTACGATTTTGTCATTTGTGAAATCAAAAATATTCTTTCCGTTTACGCTAACGCTCATCGGAAGTTTCTTCCCGCTAAAGTTTTTCAAAATTATTCCGCCCTTTGGTAATTGTAATTTGCCGTACAGTTTGACGGTATACGCGGAATTATTTTTCTTAACTGAGTATGAAAGGTCTCCGTAGTAAGTCGGCAAATGCTCAACCGACATTCCCTTCGGCGCGTCAATCCAATCTTGATAAAGTCCGGCACCAACAACAAGCGTAGTATCGTAATCATTTTCATAAACGAAAAGCGCGCGCATCGCGTTAATAAAATCCGAGCCGACCCACGTATGCGGCATATCGCCGATGTAACCGGGATACCGCCTATCTTTCCAAACAACTTCCGCCCACTCGTTCCAATTCTGCGGTTTCTGATTC
Organism: Bacteroidota bacterium; assembly: GCA_021786655.1. GTDB lineage: Bacteria > Bacteroidota > Ignavibacteria > Ignavibacteriales > Melioribacteraceae > Fen-1258. The sequence goes on along the minus strand of JAJYMU010000384.1, from coordinate 14,476 downwards.
TTCAGAAAGTAGTCAACCGCTTCGTGTGCGCGGTCTATTTCATCCATGAAAATAAAAGATCCTATCGTTCTAACTTCGTATGGAGTAAAGTTTACCCAGCGCATCGCCGGATTCTTTCTGTTCTCAAAAAAATTATAATATTTATCAAACGTGTTTCGTAAAAGATTCCGAGGAAGATTATTCATCTCGTTGCAAGGATAAAGAGCAATTGTCGTGGACGTCGCGTCAAAATCGCCAAGCTCTGTGCAACCGGGGATGTAATCGATCTTTTTGTACTTCGTGGTAAGATCGATCGAGTTATACAAATTTTTCTTGAACTCGTCGCGCAGCGTGGCAAAATTCTTTTCGTCATTCTTCTCATTGAGCACAACAGCAATATCAACCGCATCCTTCAAACCTTTCATCGTCCAGAAGTCATCCCAGTATGAATGGCGCGGTTTATCGGAATATCCTTCATGCGAAATTGATTCCGGCACTAACCCGTAATCCGATCTGATGCTGTCGTTACCGTTTTTGTAAAAATCAGTCGTGCGTTGGGATATCATATAATCCAAATACTTCACCGCATTTTTTACATTTTCATATTTCGATTTCAGAAATGTCATGTCGTGCGTAAAATTAAAATATTGCTTGATCAAGAAAATAAATTCGCCGTTGCTGTCGTTCTCTGGAACCGGGTCGGGTCCGCGGTGATCAACGACACACGGCACCTTCCCATTTTCAAATTGATTGGCAGAATACCAATTGATAAACTTTTTCACCTCTTTCTGAATTCCGTTTTTTAAGAGCGCGGACGAAGTCAGCGCGCCGTCGCGAATCCATGACCTTTCATAAGAGCGCGAACCAGGTTGGACGCCGGCATTGTCACGATTGACTAAAATGTATGCAAGATTAGAACGTATGGTGTTGATAATTTGATCGGCTGATTTTGGAAGATTGAATTTCACATGATCAACTTTGTCAGTCCAGATTTTTTTTGTCTCGGCAAATCTCTTTTCAAATTGTTTGGCGTTGGCGGCTGAGCTGCCAGGTTTGAAATCGCCCAAATTGTTCTTGTAGAATGGAACGGCAACCAAAACAATTTTTTCTTCTTCCGGTTTTAAGTTGAACTCGAATTTCATTGCCGCGGATGCGAACCCGATTGTGTCCGTCACAGATTTGGATTCCGGAAGTTTATCCTTTGCGATAAAATTTGTTATGTCACCTTCGTCAAATTGTGCGGCGCCGAAACTCGAAGGTGTAGTTAAAGCATGAACAAATTTGTCGCCGTTGACTTTCACCGTGTTCTGTGAGTAAACAATGGAATTAATTTTTGTCGCGCCACCTGTGATGTTTAACCACTGATAGTACGGATCAACTTGGAATGGGCGAATTGCAACAAAAAAATCACCGGATTTATTTTCGCTGCTTTTGTTTTGAATTTTGTATTCGATATAAAGGACAGACGATTTATTCGCTTCACCGTCAGCAAAAGTTTTCACATCAAGTTGCACTTCGCAGGGACGCGTGACAATTGGAATCGGCAAATAATTATTCTCAAGCCGCTGAGTGTTTTCGGAATCGTTCCATGTTTTCAATGCGCCGTCATAAAACAAAAAAGGTTCGAGCGAGAACTGCTGCTTATCAACCTCAATCATTCCGTCTTCATTTATCAAGGCTTCCTTCACGTCCGCGTTAACTCCGACAATGGTCCAGTAAGAAGCTTCTTCGTGAAGATACCGGGGAAAGAATCCGCGTGGGAAATCTTTTGCTACGTTTATAAAAAATTTGTTAACGTCTTCCGACCAATCGACATTTTTTATTTCAGCTTCTTTGATTCCGAATCCTTTTCCCGATGGACTATTCTCAATTTCAAGTTTCAAATAAGATGATTCAAATTCGGGAAGTCTCACGTACGACGCGCCGCCGCGGCAATTTTCAACTGTGTAAACTTTCTCCCAATTTCTTCCGTCGTTCGAAATTGATACGTTGAACTGCTTCGCAAAATCTCTTTCATCCCACAGAATTTTTAGACCACCATATTCTCTTTGCCCCTTAAAATCGAAAACGATCTGCTGTTTGTCGTTGTTAGCACTGCGCCAAATCGTTTGCTGATTGCCGTCGGTTAAAAATTTTATTTCGTGATTCTCACTAGACGACGTAGCAGCAACAACCGGTTCGGGCGGGTTCGGATTTGTTTCCGGCAACGGCTCAAAATTCAATTCGTCGATGTAAACCGTTCCTTTGCCGCCGTTGTACGATGAAATTGTGAATTCAATCTTGTCAATGTTCTTCAGATTATGGTCTGGTGTAGGTCCCCACGCAAAACTGATGTGTCTTTTCTTTATTGTAATTTTTTTCCACTGTTTCGGAAATTCAAAATTTCTTTGGTTCAGCCACCAAACATTCTCGCCGGATTTATCCTGCAGCTTAAATTCCAAATTATTATTGGGCGATTCGGCTCTCACATAAAACGTGAACTGATAATTTGCGGGTAGATCAATCGGTATAACTTTTTGAATGCCGCCGTAACCGGAACCTTTGGTGAAGTTGTAGTCAATCTTAATTGCCTTTCCTTTGAATCCGTCGACGATGGACGTGTTGATTGTTACTCCGTCTGAGGCGAGACTTTTCCATCCTATTGATGAGTTGAAATCGTCGAGAAGTTTCGTCTGCGCTTTTAGAACCGACACGCAAAGCAAAAGTAAAATGATTTTCTTCATTGATGATTTATTTCTTTTCAATTTTTTCGAATCCCAACCGTTTCAATCCTTTTTGAACGATCGGATCCTTCATAAAATATTTCCAAACGAATCCGCTGCGGAAATTTTCAATCATCAGTACAATCGGACCTTCATCGAGACCGAGATCATCGGTATCGTACCAGTTTATAGTCGGGTTGAATGAATCTACGAAACCGTATTTTTTCCAAAGTCCGCTCGAGCCGTATTTTTCATACATGTTCATAACGGCTGGAATGCAAATCTCCGGCGCGAATGGAATTGATGATGCCGCTGCATACGGCGCGATTGTTCCGTCGTCAAATGTGGAGTCGGGTCCCGACGTTCCGCGCGCAGAGTAATCCCAAAAATTTCTGTTGTCAAAATTGTATTTGGAGCCGGGACCATCGCACGCGCTTAATCCCCATGTCAACGAATCGTATCCGACCCACTTTGCCGGATTTTGAATTGCGTATTCGCGCTGAACATAAGTCGCGCGCCGTGAATTTTCAAAATAGTCAATCCCCTTTTTCATCATGTATTTGTCGGCAAGTCCGCGAATGTCTAAAAACATTTGTGAGAATTGATGAACAAACAAAGCCGGAAACACAACGTGCCCTAACCCTTTGTAAGGTTCTCTCCATTTATAGAAGCTTAGCCAAGTATCATAACCTTTTTCAACATTCGGCATATCCATTCCACCGGCAATAACGTAGAGGAATAACGCTTCTGTATATCCCCACCATCCCAATGAATTGAATCCTTCCTTCTCAGTCCATCCAAGTGAAATTGTGTTTGCGTACTCACCTTTGTCCGGCATTGTAAAAAATTTCCAGTCCACGCGATCTAATAGTTTATTCGCCAGTTCTCTAATTTTTATTTCTTTTTCATTATTGCCATCATAGTACTGACGCGCGAAAATTATTCCGCAGTAGAGCAACCCAGAGTCGATAGAAGAAAGTTCGCAATTCCAAAAACGCTTCCCTGTTTTCATATCAACAAAGTGGTAATAGAATCCCTTATAACCTGTTGCTAAAGGATCCAGACTTTGATCTGAGTTCCATAAAAAATTGAATAGCGCTAAAGTGTAATTGATCGATTGCTCTCTAGTTATCCATCCTCTTTCAGAACCGATTGCCCAGATTGGAACTGCAAATCCGACAGCAGCCATAGTTGCCGGAGATCCGCTTTGGGAACGGTCTTTCACCGTTCCGTTCTCCGGATTTATCTCATGAATGAAATAAAGAAAAGATTTGTATTGAAGCGTGTCAAGAAAAGCTTTTTCATTTTGCGTTAGCTTGAACTCAGTTTTATCATACGGAAGATATTTTAAATTAAGCGACTGACACCCAACATTTAATGCGAAACCAAAAAATAGTAAGCAAATTAATTTTCTCATTGAGCACCTATTGGTTTTCAAAGTGTGATTTCAACTTTTACAGTAGACTTATCTACCGGCTTGATTAAGTTTTCCTTTTGTTTTACACCATCAACAATTATTTCCTTAACACCGGAAGAAACACCCGATTTGTTTTTCACTATGATATTGTAAACTGTTCCACGAAAAGTGCGTTTAACTTTGTACTCTTTCCATTCTTTTGGAATGCATGGATCAACCAAAAGACCTTCTTCGGTTGGACGAACACCGAGAATCCATTCCAGCGTAACTTTGTTAAACCATTGTGCAGATCCCGTGTACCATGTCCAACCCGCCATACCATAATTTGGCGAGTCTGGACCGTCAATGTTGCCTGGAGTCACAAACGGTTCGGCAACATATTTTTCCGGATCCATTCCGCCGTTTATCGGGTTCAATCTTGAATACGCAAGCCAAGCGTTTTCAGCATCTTTCATCATTGCAAAAGCTTGAATTGCCCATGTTGCTGCGTGCGTGTAAACGCCTCCGTTCTCTCTACGAGCCGGAGCGTAACGTGAAAGGTAACCAATATATTTATCCGGTTTGCTGTATGCCGGCCAAAGCAAAAGCGCTCCGTTATTTTTCAACAGATATTTCGAAACGGAATTCATTGCAATTGCTTTTCTCTCATCATCAGATGAATTACAGATAACGCTCCATGTCTGGGCATTCAAATAAATTCTACCTTCTTTGCATTCATTACTGCCGATTTTTTCGCCGTTATCTTTTGTCGCACGCCAGAACCATTCACCATCCCACGCAAATTTATTAATGGCTTGTTTCAGCTCATCAGCTTTTTGATTGTACCGATTTTGCAAATCTTTCTTTCCAACTTTACCAGAAATTTTTGCAAACCTTTGTAAGATCATGTAAAAGAAATGTGCGAGCCAAACAGATTCTCCTTTGAACTCCAGACCCACAGCGCTTAAGCCGTCGTTCCAATCTCCGGCACCAATCAACGGTAACCCGCGCTCGCTAAAACGTGTGAGAACTTTTTCGATTGCTGCAACACAATGATTGAAAAGTGAATCTCGCTTTTCTTTGTTGTCGTAGTAAGGTTCGGCTTCATCCAAAAATTTATAGTTTACAGTTTCATCGAGATAGTGTGATAAAACGTACGGAAGCCAAAGTAAATCGTCGGTCATTTTTGTCTGCAGACCTGTATCGCTTATCGGATGCCACCAGTGTAAAACTGTTCCGTCTTCAAATTGATGACGAGCATGGAGACGAATTTGTTTCTCTGTTAACGCTTGATCGATCGGCAGATAAACCAAACTATCCTGAAGTTGATCACGGAAACCAAATGCGCCGCTCTGCTGATAATATGCTGTTCGCGCCAATAATCTGCCGGCAATAGCTTGGTATCGTGCCCACTTGTTTATCATTAAATCCATTGCATTATCAGGCGTTTTGATTTCAAGTGTGCCTAACACGCCCGACCAATATTTTTTTACTTCGTCTAGCGCATTCTGAATTTGTTCTTCCGTGCGAAATTTTTTCAGCGTTTCAAAAACATTTTTCTTTGTCGGTTGTATTCCAAGATAGAACGCAATCGCTCTACATTTGTCTGGTGCAATGTTCGCATTGACATGCACAGTTCCAATAGAGTCGTTCCATTTGCCAACTTTATCCGAAAGAACTTCTTTCATCAAACCGGCTGGTTTATCAATATTGTTGTACTGACCTATGAATTCTTCTTTGTCGCCTTCGAAATCAATTATTGCTTTGTTCGAAGAAATGAATCCGTAGTAAGGATACTCAATGTTCCAATGCCCGCGGTCGCCAAGCGGAACTTCCCAAAGACGTTTCGTTGCCAGCATTGCATTGTTCTCGGCGTTGAATTCCGTTTCTACAAACTGCTTGTGAAATTCACGATGATGATCGTTGGACGTTCCCAAACACCATTCGAAATATGTATAGATGGAAAGATCAAGCGGCTCTTGCGATTTGTTTGTGATTTTGAAATCCCATATTTCAAGATTGTTTTTCATCGGGATGAAGACCGTCAACTCCACGACTATTTTCTTGTATTCAGATTGAAATGCAGCGTAACCAAAACCGTATCGAGCTTCGTAATTTTCCAGTTCTGCTTTTACCGGCATCCATGTCGGGCTCCAGACTTCACCCGTTTTGTTGTTCTTGAAATAAAAATACTTTCCCCAGTCATCACGAATTAAATCTTGGTGCCAGCGATTCAGTCGATTAAATTCGGAATGCTCATTCCAGCTGAATCCACTGCCGATTTGTGAAATCACTAATCCATATTCTCCGTTTGAAATTACATTGACCCAGGGTTTCGGAGTTCTAAAATTTGTAATTACATACTCACTCCCGTCTTCAGAAAAGTAACCGTATTGAGTTTGATATTTTGCCACAACTGTTTCCTTACATTAATTTATTTAGCACGAATTTCTTATTACAAGTTCAGATTCAATTTCTATTTTTTGAGCGGTTTTATTATTGGTTCCATCCATTTTTTCGATGAGACGTTCAGCCGCTAATTTTCCAATTCGATCCGTATTTACTTTAACCGTTGTTAGAGACGGATTTGCATACTTAGAAATTAGAATATCATCAAATCCGGTGATGGCAATATCATCAGGTATTTTTAATCCCCTCGATTGGATTGCATTGTAACAGCCAAGCGCCATCATATCATTTGCCGCAAAGATTACTTCAGGTTTGTCGTCTTCATTTAAAATTTTATTAATGGCCAGCTCACCGCTTTCCATTGTAAAATTTCCGTCTAACAACCAGTTATTTTTTATTTCAATCTTATGTTTCGAACAGGCATCCAAAAAACCTTTCTTTCTCAAAAGAGCATCATTGTTATCTGCTGGTCCGGATATATGCGCAATCTTTTTGTATCCTTTGTTCACGAGAAATTCAACCATCTTAAAAGCAGATTGATAATTGTTTGTTGTAACTGTATCAAATTCTCCCGCGTTGTTATCACCGCTGATGATTACAAAAGGGACTCCCTCATGCATAAGCGCTGCTTCAATTTTTTGATCCATGAATGGAATCAGAATAATAAACCCGCCGACTAATCCGTTACTCATAAGAGTGTGTACCGATTCTACCAACGATCTGTTTTTGTGAGAGCTTATTACCATCGTATAGTAACCATGATCGTAAGATGTCTCGTCAACTCCGCGAATAATTTCCGAGAAGAATTCATCGGATATGTCCGGAAGGATTAATCCTACTATGTTGGATTTTCCCTTCACGAAATTTCTTGCGAGAATGTTGGGTCTGTAGTTTAGTTCGCTTGCCGCATTTAAAACTAACTGCTTGGTTTCACTCGTTACTTTTTCATCACCGCTGAGTGCTCTCGAAACCGTTGCGATTGAAACATTAGCAAGCTTAGCAATTTGTTTAATAGTTGGCGCCATTCCAAATCTCGTTAAGTGAAACCATCAATAAGCAATTACAGACAAAAAAAGGGGAGAAAAGTTATCGTGTAAACGTTTACATCGGTGATTTAACTTAATATCAATTTAGAGGAAAGTCAAGAAAATTTAGATTGATAGACATGGATTTGGGATGAAAAAGCTTACAAAAAATTCAAAAAATACTGTTCGTAAAAAAAATTCGGAATAAATGAAGGAGCTAATATGATGAGTTATTTATGAATGAATTTTCAGCAACTATTCATTTGGCGCAGCAGATAGTCTTTCCAATCTTGAGCGCAAATGTCTCTCTGTGATGCCGATTAATCTTGCAGCAGCACTTTTATTACCGTTTGTTCTAGCAAGCGCTTCATTGATAATCGCAAGTTCGAACATTCTAACTTTTGTTTCATAAGAATCATCAAAGTTACATGGGTCATAAACACGGCCGGCATTTTTCTCAAACGCGCTTTGGGGCAAATCATCTTTCGTGATGTACTTCTCTCTTGTGAGTACGATACCACGCTCAATTATATTTTCTAATTCGCGCACGTTGCCGGGAAAATTGTGCTTGATCAATTGATCAAGTGCTTCTTTAGTTATTCCTTCAATATCTTTCCTAACTTCTTTAGAATATTTCTTAATGAAATATTCTACTAGCAGTGGAATATCATCCCTGCGCTGTCTTAATGAAGGAAGATTAATCGAAACGACATTCAGTCTATAGAAGAGATCTTCTCTAAACATTTTTTGTTCTATCATTTCTTCTAAATTGCGATGAGTTGCTGCAATGATACGGACATCAGTTTTCGTTGTAACGTTACTGCCGATCCGCTGAACTTCACCAAACTGAATCGCCCGTAAAAGTTTAACTTGAGTTTGAACCGGGATGTCTCCGACTTCGTCGATAAAAAGTGTTCCGCCGTTAGCTTCTTCGAATCTGCCGACTCTTTGATTAATCGCGCCGGTAAACGAACCTTTTTCATGACCGAACAATTCACTTTCCATTAAACCTTCCGAGAGTGACGCTACGTTCACGGCGACAAATGGTTTCTCTTTTCGTGGACTTGTAAAATGAATAGCCCTTGCGATCAACTCTTTACCGGTTCCGCTTTCTCCACGAATCAAAACTGTTGTTTTAGTTTGAGCGACACGCGCGGCTGTGCTCAAAACGTTTTCCATTGAAGAACTTTTCGTTATTATAGTATCGAATCGAAATTTTTCCTTCAACTGTTCTTTCAAGAATTTGTTTTCGGAAACCAAATGACGTTTCTCTCTGATTCGGCTCAATAAATTTTCCAATTCGTCAAGATCGATTGGTTTAGTCAAATAGTCGTAAGCGCCTGCTTTCATAAGACCAACAGCGCTTTCTATGGTTCCAAATGCGGTCATTACAACTATATCTATTTCTGGATTGAGCTCCTTAATCTTTTTCAGAGTTGTTAGCCCATCCCAGCCTGGCATATTAAAGTCTGTCAGCACAATTTCAATCAAATTGTCTTGAACGATTTTCCATCCATCTTCCCCATTCTCGGCAGTATAAATATCAAAATTCCTTTTCACCAGAAATGATTTCAAAGATTGAACTTGGCTTTCCTCGTCGTCAATGATCAGTAATGATGTGCTGCTCATAAGTCATCCTTTTAGATACTTGGGAAGTGCAATAGTAAATTTTGTTCCTTTGCCAATTTCGCTGCTAACCGACAGTAAACCGTTATGCTCTGCAATAATTTTTTGAACAACACTCAGGCCGATCCCACTGCCCTTTGTTTTTGTAGTGAAGTACAGGTTGAATATTTTGCCAATATTTTCCGGCGACATGCCGCAACCGTTATCTGAAAAAACAATTTCAATTTTTCCGTCATTTGTCTTATTTATAATTATAGATATTAATCCCGTTTCATTTATCGCTGCTATCGAGTTATTGAGCAAATTGATAAATACTTGCGTAAGCTGCGATTTGTCCCACTCAACAGTACCATGCCAATTTTCTTGAATTTCTAATTTTATATTTTTCGTATTGAGTATTGGCGAGTACTCCTTCTCAAGTTGCTCAAACAAATTGTGCGAATCAAATTCTTCCGCATTAAGCGCCAATGGTTTTGCAAACTTCAAAAAACTTTCTATCGTTTCATTTATTCTTTTTACTTCCTTATAAACTATACTTGATAATTCTCTAAACTCGTTCACATTTTCTTTTGGTTCAAAGTCCTTACTGATTTGCTGAGTGATTGTGCCAATCGCGTTCAAGGGGTTTCTTATTTCGTGCGCTACGGAAGAGGCAAGTTCGCCCATTGCGGTTAATCTATCTTTTCTTTCAAGCTGTTTCTCGATTGCTTTTTGCTCGGTTAAGTCGCTCAGAACGATAATCGTGTTTGTGTTTCTATTCTCGTCCAGGAAAGAACTTTTCACCGCCAGCAAATCTTTAGCGTCTTTACCAATCATGCAGCTAATCTCAACAATCGGTTTATTTGAATTTAAAAAGTTCTTACAAACATTTTCATCGACGAACGATTTGAGATCGCTGCCAATGATTTTTTGCTCATTCACATTAAACAATGCAGCGGCGGCCTTATTGTCGGATTTTATTTTTTGCTGTTCATCCAGCACAATTATAGCGTCGCCAACGTTCTCAAGAATGTTTTGGGAAAATGATTCAACCGCCTTAAATCTTTTGGAAAGAAAATCGAAATTCTGTTTTGTGAAAACCAATGCCAGCGTTATGAAGCCGAGCACAAAGAGAACTATGCTCAGAATTATAACGCGTGCTGTAACTCTCTTATTTATTTCATCAATAGAAGCCATTGATAAACCCAAACGGAAAACCCCGAGAATCTCTCCTTTGTACTTGAAAGCATGCACAGCTTCAAATACATCATGAGATCCTACGTTAACAACCCGCCATTGGAATAAATTATCGCTTAACGTTTTTTTGATGAATGAATCGGAGCCAGTTTGATTTAATTGATCAAGCTTGCCGGCACCGGCAACAATACCGCTATCATTTTGCAGCGCGACATATTCAATTGAATAATTATTTGAGACACTTCTTAACAACGGACCAAACCCAATTTGATTTCTGAATTTCAGCAGATCATCTGCATCAACATTCAGAACTATCGCGCTCCGATTTTGGGATGCGAGCGCAACAGCAAATCGTTTTCCTTCACCGAAACGAGCAGTCTTTATTCCAATTATCAAAGTGTCTTCCGCACCAGCAAATATTGGACGTAAAAAAGCGGTCGGGATTTCGTTTTGCGGAAGATTTTCATGAATCTCTTTGTGACTGGAAAATATTTTTTTACCGTTGTTATTAAAAATATTTATTCTAAAAATTTTATTGTCGTCCGCAATTTTTTCTAGCAGCGCATTAGTGACTAGTCCTTTCTCGTATAATAATCTGATCATGCCGGCATTATTGAGCAGCCGGTTTCTCAATTCCATTTCTACTTTTTCGAACGATGACAATGCGTTATCTGAAGATGAAAGAAGAGTTTCTAGAAGAGTGTGACTTTGCTTTTCCATCAACTCAAGCATTTCCAATTTGCTTTGGTGCAGTTCTATCAACGCAGACGAAAATATTATGAGCGATGTTACCAGAAATATTGCTAACAAAACCTTGGGCTGAATAAACTTGCTATCAAATAACTTCACTTCATTAAGTCTCTTGTTCATTTGAAAGTTACCAAATGTTCTACTCTATAAGAAGCGAAGTTGATTGAAAAGATTCATTAAAACTAGAGTTCTAATCCAATATTGAATCCGAGCGAGCTGTTTTGATAGTTGAACCAAAAACTGTTCGATGTGTTACTAATGTTTTGGTAA